>CAVJQR010000097.1:0-9939 GCA_963651605.1 Agathobaculum sp. | reverse complement strand
AAACTGCAGTTCATTCGGGAGAAAACTCGAGTTCACTCGGGGGAAAACTGCAGTTTTATGCCGAGAAACTTTCCGAACATACCGCAACAACTGAAACAAAGGTTTGGAACAGCTGACGAAAAGGTTTGGAACAAAACAGATAATCTGAATGATATATGGAAAAATTTATCAGTGATGACTTTATGCTAACCAATGATGCAGCACGCGAACTATACCATGAAAGCGCTGAACACCTGCCTATTATTGATTATCATTGTCATTTGGATCCGAAAGAAATTGCTACAAACAAGCAGTTCGACAACCTGGCCGAGATATGGCTGGGTGGCGACCATTACAAATGGCGTGCCATGCGCGGCAACGGAATACCGGAAGCTTATATAACGGGCGACAAGTCCGATTACGAGAAGTTCGAGAAGTGGGCCGAGACCGTTCCCTATGCCATGCGCAACCCGCTCTATCATTGGACCCACCTGGAGCTCAGCCGCATCTTTGGCATCGATACCCTCTTGAAGCCCGAGACGGCTCGCGAGATTTACGATGCCTGCACGGCCATGCTCCAAACGGAGGAGTTTCGTGCGCAATCCATCATGAAACGGTGCCATGTCGAGGTGGTTTGTACGACCGACGACCCGGCCGACTCGCTGGAATATCACCAACAGATCCGCAACAGCCACCTCGCCACGAAAGTATATCCGGCATGGCGCCCCGACAAGGTGACGGCCGTAGAAGACCCTGCTGCCTATGCTCTCTATCTGCAGAAGTTGGGAAAGGCGGCCGATATGGAGATAAACAGCTACGACACGCTGCTGGAAGCCCTCCGCAAGCGGCATGCTTTCTTCGCAACACAAGGGTGTCGCGTCTCGGACCATGGCCTGGACAATTTCTATGCCGAGGAGTATACCGAACAGGAGATCCGATCCTGCTTCGCCAAACTGCACTGCGGCAAACGGCTCGATGAGCAAGAGACGAAGAAATACAAGAGTGCCCTCCTTCATGAACTGGCCGTGATGGATGCCGAAACCGACTGGGTGCAGCAATATCATATCAGTGTGATCCGCAACAATTGCAGTCGGATGTTCAAGGCGATCGGGCCGGATACGGGCTTCGATGCTATCCTCGACGTCAACTGTGCGGCAGTGGGCCACCGCTTCTTCGACCGGTTGGATGCCGAAGGCAAGCTGGCCAAGACCATTCTCTACAACCTCAACCCCAAAGACAACGAGGTATTGGCGACAATGGCCTACACCTTCAACGACGGAACGGTGCCGGGCAAGATGCAATTGGGCGCGGCTTGGTGGTTTTTGGATCAGGAAGATGGCATGCGCAAACAGCTGAATGCGCTCTCGGCCTTGGGACTGTTGAGCCGATTCGTGGGGATGCTGACCGACTCGAGAAGCTTCCTCTCCTACCCGCGCCACGAGTATTTTCGCCGTATCCTCTGCAATCTGATCGGCGAAGATGTGGAGGCCGGCAAGCTGCCCCGCAGTGAAATGGCCTTCCTGAAGAAGATGGTGGCCGACATTTCCTATCATAATGCGAAACAATATTTTAACTTCTAAATAAGAAAACTCATGAAAAATAAAATCGTTACCTTTGGTGAAATCATGCTTCGGTTGGCTACTCCGGGCTATCTCCGCTTCAGCCAGAGCAATGAACTGTCCGCCACCTTCGGCGGAGGTGAAGCGAATGTAGCCGTTTCATTGGCCAACTATGGGATGGAGACGGAGTTCGTGACGCGACTTCCCGAGAACGACATAGCCGAAGCCTGCATCAAAGATCTTCATAAGCAGGGAGTCGGCACCCATCATATCCTACGCGGCGGCGAACGCATGGGCATCTATTTCCTCGAGACAGGTGCCGTTACGCGCGGAAGCAAGGTGATCTACGACCGCGCCCACTCAGCCATTGCCGAGATAGAGAAAGGGATGATCGACTGGAAAGAGGTATTGAAAGGGGCCACATGGTTTCATTGGACCGGCATCACGCCCGCCATCAGCCAAGGAGCCGCCGACGTTTGTCTGGAAGCAATCAAGGCTGCCAACGAATTGCACATCCCCGTTTCGTGCGATCTTAACTACCGCAAGAACTTATGGAAGTATGGAAAGAGCGCGGCCGAGGTGATGCCGGAGATGGTAGCCGGGTGCGATATCATCTTAGGCAACGAGGAAGATGCGGAAAAGGTGTTCGGCATCAAGCCGGAAGGGTTCGATGTAACCGCTACGGGCGGAGCGATCGACTCGAGCAAGTTCGAGAGCGTCTGCACCCAACTGATGCAACGTTTCCCGAAAGCAAAGAAAGTAATCATCACGTTGCGCGGATCCATCAATGCCAACCACAACACGTGGGGCGGCGTTCTGTACGACGGAAAGCAACTGCTCCGGTCAAAACGCTACGACATCACCCACATTGTCGACCGCGTCGGTGGCGGCGATTCGTTCATGGGCGGGTTGATCTACGGCCTTCTCTCCTATCCGCAAGACGATCAGCGCGCCTTGGAATTTGCCGTTGCTGCCTCCTGTCTGAAACATACGATCTATGGAGACTATAACCAAGTGACCGTAAAAGAGGTGGAAACCTTGATGAAAGGCGACGGATCCGGCCGCGTAGCACGATAATTTATAGCATTAACTTTTTAAATCAGCAGATAATATCATGGCAACATTCGATAAAATTAAAGTAATAGAAACCATTCGGCAGACGGGCATGGTCCCGGTATTCTACCACGCAGACGCCACCATTGCAAAAAAGGTGGTCAAGGCGTGCTACGACGGTGGGGTGCGTGCCTTCGAATTTACGAACCGCGGCGATTTTGCGTGCGAAGTATTCATAGAGTTGATCAAGTATGCCAAGAAAGAATGCCCCGAGCTGATCCTCGGTGTCGGCTCGGTTGTCGATGCACCGACGGCGGCCCTTTATTTGCAATACGGCGCCAACTTCATCGTCGGTCCGTACCTCAACCCTGAAATCGCCCGCTTATGTAACCGACATCGCGTGCCCTATACTCCCGGTTGCGGCTCGGTTACAGAGATCGGGACCGCACAAGAGTTGGGTTGCGACCTCATCAAAATATTCCCGGCGGGCAATGTCGGGGGCCCTTCGTTCGTCAAGAATGTAAAAGCACCTCTGCCTTGGACACTGATCATGGCCACCGGTGCCGTCGAACCTACCGAAGAGAATCTGACCGGTTGGATGAAAGCCGGAACAAGCTGCGTAGGAATGGGGTCGAAGCTCTTCCCCAAAGAGCGCATTGCCGCCGAGGATTGGAGCTATATCACCGACAAATGTCGTTATTCATTGGAGATCATCCAAAAAGCAAGAGGGTAAGCCTATGGAAAAAATGACGAACTATCGCTGGACCATCTGCGGCATGATGTTTTTGGCACTGACGATCAACTACATGGACCGTCAGGTATTATCGCTGACGTGGGACGAGTTTATCAAGCCGGAGTTCCATTGGAATGAGGCCAACTATGGCATCGTGACAGGAACATTCTCTATTGTATACGCTCTCGGAATGCTGTTTGCCGGCCGGATCATCGACTGGTTAGGAACAAAGAAAGGCTTCCTTTGGTCGATCGGTATATGGTCGGCCGGTGCCTGCCTGCACGCTCTCTGCGGAATTGCCACGGAGTCGTACGTCGGAATGAGCAACCGGGCGCAGTTAGTAGGCGCAGTGGGCGACATCGTGGTGATCATCTCGACGGTAAGCATGTACTTCTTTCTGGCCGCACGTTGCGTACTGGCCATCGGCGAGGCGGGCTTCTTTCCTGTAGCCGTCAAGGTGACAGCCGAATATTTTCCGAAACGGGACCGTGCGTTTGCTACCTCCGTATTCAATGCCGGTGCCTCGATCGGCGCACTGATCGCCCCGCTCACCATTCCTTTATTGGCCAAACAATGCGGTTGGGAGATGGCCTTTCTCGTGATTGGTCTCCTCGGTTTCGTTTGGATGGGCTTTTGGGTGTTCATGTATACCCCACCGCGGCAATGCAAGTTCGTGAACAAAGCCGAGCTGGAATATATCGAACAGGACAAACAATTGGAAGCACAATTGATAAAAGAGCAGAAAGAGATCAAGAACATGCCTATCCTCCAATGCTTCAAGTACCGACAAACGTGGGCGTTCCTCTTGGGGAAATTCAGCACGGACGGCGTATGGTGGTTCTTCCTCTTTTGGACTCCCTCCTATCTGAACACGCAGTTTGGCATCAAGACCTCGGAAGGGTTGGGTATGGCACTGATCTTCACGTTGTATGCCATCACGATGCTTTCGCTGGTGGGCGGTAAGCTGCCTACGATCTTCATCAACCGAACCAAGGCAAACCCCTACGCAGCCCGCATGCGAGCCATGCTGATTTTTGCATTTATTCCTTTGATTGTCTTGTTTGCCCAACCATTGGGCAACTATTCTCCCTGGTTTCCTATCATCTTGATCGGCTTGGGATGTGCGGCCCACCAGTCATGGTCGGCCAACATCTACACGACCGTCAGCGACATGTTCCCGAAGAATGCGATCGCTACCGTTACGGGTATCGGCGGAATGGCGGGCGGCATCAGTTCGATGTTGACCCAAACATGCGCCGGTTATCTCTTTGTCTATGCCGACAATGTGCAGCTGCAATTCATGGGGTTCGTCGGAAAGCCGGCGGGCTACTTCATCATTTTCTGTTGCTGCTCGGTAGCTTACCTGATAGGATGGTGCATCATGAAGTCGCTGGTACCCCACTATAAGATTATTCAAGGGTAAGTTTCATTTTTCTATTCTCGAGAAATGACAAAATATATGCGGAGCCCATTCGAGTTTATTCGGATGAAAACTGCAGTTCATTCGGGGGAAAACCGGAGTTTCATGCCGAACAAACTGTAGTTCTCTCCGCATAAAACTGCAGTTTGCTGCCGAAGAACATTTAAAAACATGAGATTAAAAACAGACAGATATGAAGAACTTATTTTGTATTGACGGGCGAGTTATCGTCATCACAGGCGCAACAGGCATCTTAGGGAAGGCCATGGTGCGCCATTTTGCAGAAGAGGGTGCACATGTTGTTATCCTCGGCCGCAACCAACAGGTAGGAAAGCAATTGGAAAACGAGGTGACCGCTGCCGGCGGATCGGCCCTGTTTCTCACCACAAACGTTCTGGACAAGACATGTCTGGAGGAGAACTACCGGCAGATCATGGAGAAGTTCGGAAAGATCGATGTGCTGATCAATGCGGCCGGGGGCAATATGCCGGGAGCAACGATCGCACCCGACAAGACACTGTTCGACCTCGACACAGACGCTGTACACCAGGTAGTTGACCTGAATCTGTTCGGAACGATCCTCCCCACCTTGGTATTTGCCAAGGCGATGGTGGAACAAAAACAGGGATCGATCATCAACATCGCCTCCGAAGCCGGCATGCGACCGCTGACAAGAGTAGCCGGATATGGGGTTGCCAAGGCGGCCATCATCAATTTCACGCAATACATGTGCGGAGAACTGGCCACGAAATTCGGGGCCGGTCTGCGTGTCAATGCCGTAGCACCGGGATTCTTCCTGACAGAACAGAACCGCACCTTGCTGACCAACCCCGACGGCAGTCTGACCGACCGCGCAAAGACGATTCTGGCACACACGCCGTTCAAGCGTTTCGGCGAGCCGGAAGAGCTGTTAGGTACCCTCCATTGGTTGGCCAGTGACGCATCCAAATTCGTATCAGGCACATTAACGGTAGTGGACGGTGGGTTCAACGCCTTCTCTATCTAACCATAAAATTATTGAACGTATGTATTTATGTAAACAATCATGGCGTTGGTATGGGCCAAACGACCCCGTATCATTGGCCGACATCCGTCAGGCGGGTGTGACAGATATCGTACATGCCCTGCATCATATCCCGAACGGCGAGGTATGGAGCATCGAAGAGATCACGAAAAGAAAGGAGCTCATTGCTGAAGCGGGCTTGGATTGGAGCATTGTCGAGAGCGTTCCTGTCCATGAACACATCAAGACGCAAACGGGAGACTTCCGGCAATATATCGAGAACTACAAGGAGAGCCTCCGCAACTTGGCCAAGTGTGGCATCTTCTGTGTGACCTACAACTTTATGCCTGTGCTCGATTGGACCCGAACGGACTTGGCTTTTACCATGCCCGACGGCTCGAAAGCGTTGCGTTTCGAACGCGCTGCCTTCATGGCTTTCGACCTACATATTCTGAAACGGCCGGGAGCGGAGAAAGAGTATACGGACAAAGAGAAAGAGATTGCCAAGGCCCGTTTCGAAAAGATGGACGAGGAGGAGGTCAAACAGCTGACCCGCAACATCATCGCCGGCCTGCCCGGCTCGGAAGAGAGCTTTACGTTGGAGCAATTCCAAGAGGCATTGGACCGCTACAAGACGATGAGTGCCGAGAAACTACGGGCCAACCTGATCTATTTCCTCTCAGAAATATGCCCCGTTGCCGATGCGGTGGGCATCAACTTGGTGATCCATCCGGACGATCCTCCCTATCCTATCTTGGGATTGCCCCGTATCCTGTCGACAGTCGACGACTTTCGTCAACTGGTCAAGGCCGTGCCTAATCCGTCCAATGGGCTCTGTCTCTGCACCGGCTCGTTTGGAGTGCGGGCAGACAACGATCTTGTCGGTATGATGTACGAGTTCGGCGACCGCGTCAACTTCGTCCATTTGCGCAGTACCAAGCGCGACAGTGAAGGAAACTTCTATGAGGCCAACCATTTGGAGGGGGACGTCGATATGTACGGCATGATGAAAGCACTGCTGGAAGTGGAACAACGGCGCCACGTCTCGATTCCTGTTCGCCCGGACCATGGCCATCAGATGATCGACGATCTGCATAAAAAAACCAATCCGGGCTACTCATGTATCGGCCGCTTGCGTGGATTGGCCGAGTTGCGCGGATTGGAATATGGAATTGCACAAAGCCTCTTCTCAGAGTGATGCGCTGATTGATTTCCAAAGATTGTCATTGGGAACCGGAGCGACGATCTCTATCAATTGTTTCGAAACCGGATGGATGAAGGATGCTCGGCGTGAATGCAAGCTGATGCCCCCATCCGGGTTCGAACGTTCGGCACCATATTTCAAATCGCCCTTGATCGGGCACCCCATCTTGGCCAACTGACAACGGATCTGATGGTGACGGCCCGTCTTCAAGTCGATCTCCAACAGATAATATTTCTCCGAACGGGCGATCACTTTGTAGTGAAGAATCGCTTTCTTGGCATTGGGCCGTTCGGTATCATATACATAGCTTTTGTTTTGTTTCTCGTTGCGAACCAACCAGTTCACCAGCTCGTCTTCCTCTTTTGGCGGGCGGTTCTTGACAATGGCCCAGTAGGTCTTCTTCACTTCGCCGTTACGAAACATGTCGTTCATCCGCGCCAATGCCTTACTAGTCTTGGCAAACAAAACAATACCACTGACGGGGCGGTCCAAACGATGCGTTACACCAATGAAAACGTTGCCCGGCTTGTTGTATTTTTCCTTGAGCCAATCCTTCAACATCTCCGACAATGGTTGGTCGCCGGTCTTGTCGCCTTGCACTATCTCCCGGCAAGTTTTGTTTACTGCTATGACATGATTGTCTTCGTATATGACGTCCATGAGATCTATTTATGGGTAAAAGAGTGATACAAAAACAGGTCCTCCGAGCCGAATTATCCCGTCAGAGAACCTGTTTGCCGGTTTGTTTTTATTACATGTTCATGCCACCATCGACCTGAATCACCTGGCCGGAAACGTAAGAAGACATATCCGAAGCCAAGAAAGTTGCGATGTTTGCCACATCTTCAGGCGTACCGCCACGGCGCAAAGGTATCTTCTTGCACCACTCAGCCTTTACCTCATCCGACAAAGCATCGGTCATGGCTGTCATGATGAAGCCCGGAGCGATGGCATTGGCACGGATGCCGCGCGAGCCCAATTCCTGAGCGATTGACTTTGCCAAGGCGATCAAACCGGCTTTCGACGAAGCGTAGTTGCACTGTCCTGCATTACCATGAACACCAACTACGGATGCCATGTTGATAATGCTGCCGGCACGTTGTTTCATCATCACCGGCGTACAAGCATGGATAAAATTGAAAGCTGATTTCAAATTGACATTCAGTACGGCATCCCACTGGCTTTCGCTCATGCGCATCATCAATCCGTCTTTAGTAATACCGGCATTGTTGACCAAAATGTCGACACGACCGAAATCTTTCACGATCTCTGCTACGACAGTGTGCGTCTCTTCGAAGTTGGCAGCATTCGACGCATAGCCTTTTGCCTTAACACCCAAAGCTTCCAGCTCCTGTTGTGTAGCCAAAGCATTCTCGTCAATTACCAAATCCGTGAAGGCGACATTTGCACCTTCTGAAGCGAATTTCAATGCAATCGCTTTACCGATACCACGAGCTGCGCCCGTGATAATCGCCACTTTACCTTCCAATAATTTCATTTCTATATTCAATTTATAATTTAACATCGTATCAAACAAGCCCCGGTCGAGTAGCCTCCGCCGAAGACGGTCAGCGCTACAATATCACCCTGCTTGAACCGATGGCTGTTTTGTGCATAGACCAATGCCGAACTGGCCGAACCCGTATTGCCCAACTCCTCGATATTGTGCAGGATTTTCTCTTCAGGAAGGTTCAACTGTTTGGCGATGTTCATCATGATTCGCATATTGGCTTGGTGACCAATAAAGTAACTCAAGTCGTCCAACGTCAGATGATTGTTTTCCAAAAGCTGCGACACGTTCTGTGGCATATAGGTGCAAGCCTGAACAAATACGTCACGTCCTTCCGGCATGCTGATGCCTCCCTCTTGCGGACACAGGTGTACCGCTTCGGGAGCCTTCGGCAAATGGCCCAGACCTTGGGTATATACTTCCAGCACCTCGGCATCGGTCTCTCGGATTCGCTCCTTCGACAGGAAGAAAGCCGCGGCGGCATCTCCCCACAAGTGCCCGTCTTTGGGATTGGTTTCGTTGGCATAGGCCGAATTCTTGTCGCCCCCCAGAATCAAAGCTTTCGATGCTTTTCCCATGGCAAAGTAGCCTTCGACCACCTCCATGGCATTCAAGAACGACGAACAAGCCGACGACAGATACAAAGCCTTGGCATTCCGGATCTGAAATTCGAACTGAGCCAAATGAGCAGCCGACACCACGGTATCATAAGGAGAATAGGATGCTGCCACCACCAAGTCTACTTCCGTAATATCATACGGAAGGTTGGGCAATGCGTTGCGGATGGCCTCCATGCTCATGGTGTTCACATTCTCTTCCGGCTTCGCCTTCGAACGGGTTTTGATGCCAGTCCGTTGCTCAATCCATTCGCTTGTCAACCCATTCAGCGCTAAAAAGTGTTGGTTATCCACCCGCTCTTCGGGTACGTAATAACCGGTTGCATTGATATACATTCGTTACTTATTGTTTATTTTTATACCATTGTAAATCAAGTTGATGACATTATCGCGACGTTTGATGCGCTGCTGGATATTATCCCCCATGACACCACGGATATAAGGTACCTCAAGTCCCTTCAGCGCATAGTGCAACACCAGCGCCGTGATGTCGGGGTCCGGCATCTCAAATAACCCCTCTTTTACACCATCATGCATAATGGTTTTCAAAAGCTCTACTTCTTTCAAGTCAAAGTTCTTGCGGATTTTCTCCACACGCCAGATGTCGCGGAAGAAGGTGCCGCGCAATGTGCCATTTCGAAAGACCACTGCCTTGATTGTATCCAACCGTGTATATATGAATGTTATCAATTTCTCATCCGCCGGCAACTGTTTGTCTGCGATAGTACGCAACATCTCATAAAGTCGGTTCAACTCCGACTCCACCACCGCTACATAAATTTCATTTTTGTTCTTGAAATAGGTGTATAACGTACGGCGGCCTTTTTTCGATGCTTGTGCAATATCATTCATTGTCGTATT
>CAVJQR010000096.1:5757-10076 GCA_963651605.1 Agathobaculum sp. | reverse complement strand
CGGCCAAGGCTTCAGCCAGTTCTTTGCCGACATCGACATATTCCAAGCCTCCGATCTCACTTCTTACGAAAATGAGATTGTGTCGGGCACGGCGGTCTATATAATCTTTCAGGGCATCAATATTCATCGCATTTTGCGTTTCAGTTACTGGATGCGGCGTATTCTTTTGTTCGTACGTTTCTTCTCAACTAAAACGACTTTTATACGATTGATGTCTTCTTTATCTTTGCTCATTGCTGACATATTTTTGGCACAGATGTGCATTATTCTGTAGCAAATATAAATAAATGCTACAAATTATCGGTACGAAATAAGATATATTTTGTCTTTATATTGCGTTTATTTCAATTTTGGTTTGCTTCTGTAGTTGCAGTATGCCGATCAACTTCTGCCGCAGACTCTCGGGTTGCATCACGATGATGTTTCTGCTGTGCCAAAGCAGTTCTCATAATAGTTCTCGGGAGTGTGAAAACGCTTCATTTCCGCCGACAAGTGATGCTTATCGCAGATGATTTTCAGGTAACACCCCAAAATACCAAAACAAAAGTGGAGAAAAGATAGCCAACAAAATGGTAATGCAAAATGCCGGTGAAAGGTCTTTCTCTCTGCCCTCCACCTGTGCCCAATACGCTTATGCCCGATGCTAAAGATGCACTGTACATACAATACTCTCTCTGCATGAGTCATGAATTGTTTTAATGCATAGGATTGCCCTATGTCTGTTTTTTGCTGCCTCTATCTTTTCTCGGAATATTTTTTAATCCACCAAGTCCACCGTCCTTCAGAACGAAGGCATGAAAAGGGGGGCCACTCCCCTATTGACGAAAAACAACAGCCGATGATTGAAAAAGTTTCTCGGCACCAAACTGCAGTTTCATGCCGAGAAAACTCCAGTTCGGTTGGGGGGAAACCGGATTTTACTGTCATTTCTCACATACGGTGATGAAGGCTTTAGACATCCTCCATCAACCATTTCAACGCATTGACTCGCTTGATGCCGTTGTAATCTGCCGTCGGATCTTCGTCGAGCGTCAAGATGTACTTGGGATATTGGTCCTTAATTTGCTGCAACGAAGCCAATTCACGCTTCAATGTATTCTCGTCCCTGACTGTTGCCGCCACTTGATAATAAGTGATGCCATTCTCGTCGATAGCCACAAAATCCACCTCCAAGCTATCCACCTTACCGATATACACCCTCTTTTGCCTCCGCAAGAGTTCGAGATAGACTACATTCTCCAAAATGCGCCCTGCGTCAAAAGAGCGAGAGCCAAGCAGCATACGCCTCAACCCGATATCCACCAGATAGTATTTTCCTAAGGTTTTGAGTAATTGCTTGCCCTTGATGTTATATCGCTTCGCTTCATACAAGAAAAAAGACTCACTAAGGGCCGACAAGTACTTTTCCACTGTTTTTTGGTCTATCTTTCGCCCGTCGGCCGTCATCAAGTCTGCAATACGTTTTGTGGAAAGTATATTGCCAATATTATCCGCAGTAAAACGGATTACGCTCTCCAGCATCATCACATCCGAAAGCTTGTTGCGACTCATTATATCCTTTACGACAATCGTATTGTAAACGGCATTCAAGTAATCGCCTACCTCATTTGCCGTGTACAATTCCAACGCATACGGGAAACTACTCTTGCCTACATATTCCATATATGCCTGGGAGAGATTGTCCGCGCGGCCAACTCCTTCCACATATTCCTTGAAAGACAATGGAAGCATTGCGACCTCCACATACCTGCCGGACAAGAGCGTGGCAATCTCGCCCGAAAGCATATAGGCATTCGAGCCTGTGACATAAAGATCCACCGTCGGTTTCAAGTTGAGACTATTGATGACATCAGGAAAATCATGGACATGTTGTATCTCGTCAAAAAAGAGATAAGTCATCTCGTCTTGACGTATCAAGGGCTTGATATAGGCATATAGTTTTCCTGGATCTCGCAATTCGTAGAAGTCATAGTCCTCAAAATTGAGATAAACTATTTGCTCTTGCATGACTCCATGTCCCATCAGCCAATCACGATACATCTCCATTATGGTCGATTTTCCGCAACGGCGAATGCCCGTTATCACCTTGATCAGCTTTTTATCCTTAAAGGATATTAGCTTTTGCAGATATGAATGCCGCTCTATTCTCTTCATTATTGTCATTTTATGTGCCACTCTGCGAATATACATATTTATTAGGAATCCACACACCAAAAGTGTTTGTATTTGGAAAGTTTTAGGAATCGATTCCTAAAACTCTCCTTTTTTCGATGCTTTCCTCTTGACGGTCGGCAATATCCCTCCCCGACAAAGAAAAAATCCATCGGCTGGCTTGAAAAAGTTTCTCGGCACCAAACTGCAGTTTCATGCCGAGAAAACTCGAGTTTTGTCGGGAGAAACTTTTTGGAAACCGGGATCTTTTTCGTGCGTTTCCCCCGTCTGTTCGAAAAAGGGGCGGCAGAGAAAAATGAGGGGGCGAAGTGGTTGAGAATCATGCCTCTTTTGCTATTTGTGGCGGAAGTTTCGCCTCGGATGATGATAATCTGCAAAAATAGCTGTATCTTTGTCCGGTTGGAATGAGCGACGAGCGCATTCTGAGAGAATATATAATGACCATGAAACAGAAAAAAATTCTTTTCTTACACGGATTCTTTGCGAGTGGACAAAGTGTTCCGGCCTTGACACTGCAAGATGCATTTGTAGGGCGGGCACAAGTGTTGGCCCCTGATCTGCCTTTGCACCCGCGAGAGGCGTTGACCACTATCCGTGCGATCTGCGACCGTGAGCACCCCGACCTTCTGGTGGGCAACAGTTGCGGCGCATTCTATGCGCAGATGATCGCCCCGGTTGTAGGCATTCCCGCCTTGTTGGGCAATCCCCATTTTCAGATGAGCGAATTTTTGCGCGAGCGTCGTGGCGAACAGACGTACAAAGCCATCCGCCGCGACGGCAAACAGCAGTTTGTGATCGACGACGCGCTGGTCGACGCCTTTGCCGAGATGGAGAAGCAACAGTTTCATTGGTGCAATCCCTACTACCGCAGCCGCGTGTGGGGTTTGTTTGGAGAGAAGGACCCCATTGCCCATTTCGAGCCAACCTTCCTCGAACACTACAGTCAGTCGTTCCACTTTCCGGGCGAGCATACGCCGACCCCCAACGAGATCGCCACGTGGTATGCCCCGTTAGCCGAGAAGATGATGCTGCAGTATCGTGTGCCCGAAGACGGCATCCGCTATTTCCGTCACTTCAAAGGGGGCCTTTACCGCTATATCCGTACCGCTTTCGACTCGGAGACGGGCGAGCGGATGGTCGTATACCAGGCCCTTTACGGCGAGCAGAGCTACTGGGTGCGCCCCGAAAAGATGTTTTTCGAGGAGGTCGAACGCGACGGACACACCTTCTCCCGCTTCGAAGAGGTCGAACGCGAGTAGTTTTTTATACAATATATTATAAAAAGAGAGACGAATGAGTGGGCAGCGCGTGTGCTATATCAGCCGCAACTATTACGACCTGACGAGTGCCGGATCGAAGGCGAAGACGGACAACGAGGATACACTTCGGGCCATGGGTGCCGTCAATATCGGGCGCTCCCGCAGTGTGAACCCCAACAAGATAGCCGGATTCTTTCTCGATTTGGCGGGCATCGTGCGTGCCTGCCGGTTGCTTCGTCGGGGGGATCTGCTCTTCTTGCAATACCCCGTCAAGAAATATTTCGCCTTCCTTTGCCGTGTGGCTCGGCTGAAGGGGGCGCACAGTGTGGCGCTGATTCACGACCTCGGTTCGTTCCGCCGCAAGAAACTGAGTGTGGAGGCCGAGATCAAGCGGCTCGGCCATTGCGACTATGTGCTGGCTTCGAACGCACGGATGCAGCAGTGGCTCGTCGGGAATGGCTTGAAGAGACACGTCGGTGCCCTTGGTCTGTTCGATTATCATTCGAAAAGCAAGCCGGTTCTTCTGCCAAGCGACCCGCAAGCGCAGATCAAAGTGGTCTATGCCGGGGCGCTCAATATGCGAAAGAATGCGTTTCTCGTGGCACTTTCCCACAAGATGGGGCAGCAAAACAGATGGCAACTGCTCGTCTGCGGCAACAAAGAGGGGCTGCAGGGGTTGGAGGAGAACCCGCAGATCGCCTACAAAGGTTTCGTGCCGTCGGAGGCATTCATCGCACGTCCCGGGGCCGACTTCGGCTTGGTGTGGGACGGCGATTCGCTCGACAGCTGCACGGGTGAGTATGGTGCCTACCTTCGTTGGAACTCTCCCCACAAGGTGTCGTTCTATCTCCGCGCCGGCCTTCCCGTCATCATCTGGCGCGAGGCGGC
>CAVJQR010000096.1:0-5747 GCA_963651605.1 Agathobaculum sp. | reverse complement strand
GCCGTAGATGGCTTGATGTTGGCTTTACTGATGAGCAATTGGATGAGCTTCTTGGTAGCATCACCTCGGATCAACTTGCCGAGATGAAGCGAAACGCCCACCGTCTGGCCGAACGTCTCGACCAAGGATGCTACCTGAAGGAGGCGTTGGAGCGCATCTCCTTCTGATCTGTAACCGAGCAAAACGAAACCATTCCCCCACCCTTTGGGATTGAGATCCGACGATTGAAATTATTTTTTTCTTTTTTTTCTTGTAATTTCCAACAATTTTATATATTTGCGAAAGTATCTTTTGGAGATACAATTTGTTGAACATAAAATTCTTAACTATGACAAGGCATTTTAGAAAAGTAGTGTTTCTACTTCTTGCCTCGATGTTAGGCGGAGTAGCGAGTGCTATACCCGAAGAAAACGCCACGGGTATAGACCACATCTATCAGAATGAGACAGCCACCGGTGTCGTAAAAGACGCTTCGGGCGAAGAGGTAATCGGCGCCTCGGTGATTGTCAAAGGAACCACCAACGGCACGGTTTCCGACTTTAACGGTTACTTTTCGTTGCAAAATGTGAGACGGGGAGACATCATCCAGATCTCCTTCGTCGGTTATGTGGCACAGGAAGTCAGATGGAACGGCCAGCCACTGAATATTATCCTGAAAGAAGACTCACGCGCCTTGGACGAGGTCGTGGTCGTAGGTTTCGGTACACAGAAGAAACTGAACCTGACCGGGGCGGTATCAACCGTCGACGCAAGACAATCTCCGCCCGTCCTATCAACACCGTTACGGATGCGTTGCAAGGAACAGTGGCCGGCATGAATTTCTCGACCGGCCGAGGCGGTGGTGCGTTGAACTCGGCCAAGAGCTTCAACATCCGCGGTGTGGGCACGATCGGTACGGGCTCTTCCGTTACGCCGCTGGTATTGATCGATGGCATGGAAGGCGACATGGACATGCTGAATCCGCAGGATATCGAGAACGTCTCCGTGTTGAAAGACGCCTCTGCCTCCTCCATTTACGGATCGCGCGCGGCGGGCGGTGTCGTATTGATCACGACCAAGAGCGGTAAAGCCGGCAAGACCTCGATCAACTACAACAACAGTTTCCGCTTCAACTCGCCGTTGAACATGCCGCAAATGATGGATTCCTACACGTGGGCTACCTATATGAATGCCGCATCCATCAACTCCGGCAACGGCGTTTGGTTCTCCGATTCCAAATTGTCTCAGATCAAGGCGGCACAAAGCGACCCGTCCATGCAGACGATGTTCAAGAACTCGAACAACCGATGGGAGGTGTGGGATGCCAACGATATCCTTCCTATCGCCAACACGGACTGGTTGAAGGAACATTTCGGCAACTCCTTCTCGCAGGAACATACGCTGAGCGTGAACGGAGGTTCGGAAGCTTTCAAATATTATTTCTCGGCCAACTATTTAGGGCAGGACGGTATCATGCGCCATGCCGACGACAACAAACAGCGTTATGCCATCAACGGAAAAATCGATGCCGAGCTCGCCAAGTGGATCAGCATGACCTATAACGTAAGGTTCACCCGCTCGGACTACACCCAGCCCTCCTTTACGGACGACGGCGGGTTGTATTACCACAACGTGTGCCGCTATTGGCCCATTGTCCCGGTGACGGATCCGAACGGACACTACGTGCCGGAGTCATTCATTGACCAGCTTCAGAACGGAGGCAGCTATCTCGACCAGAACGATGTCACCGCCCAACAGGTGGCTTTCCGTATCACGCCGCTGAAGGGATGGACCATCAATGCCGAGTTGAACTACCGCATCACCAACCGGAATCTGCATAAAGACGAGCTGACGGTCTATGGTTACGACTGCGACAACAATCCGTATGTGGTGGCGAACTCGAACTCGCGCGTATATGAATACAATTTCAAGAGCAATTATTTCAATCCGAATATCTTCACGGAGTATGACTTCTCCCTCAACGATGCCCACAACATCAAGATAATGGCCGGTTTCCAAAGCGAATGGTTGCGGCAACGCACGATCGGAGCCGGGCAATATGGCATCCTTTCCGGCTTGACTACGCTGGACACGACGAGCGACAATCCGTTCGTAAGCGGAGGCTATGACAAATGGACGACGGCAGGAATCTTCGGGCGTCTCAACTACGATTACCTGGGCCGCTACCTCTTCGAGGCCAACTTCCGTTACGACGGCTCATCGCGCTTCCTCAGTGGCCACCGTTGGAGCCTGTTCCCTTCCTTCTCTGCCGGCTGGAACATTGCCAAAGAAGCCTTCTGGGAACCCTATTCCGACAAGGTGAGTATGCTGAAGCTCCGCGCTTCGTGGGGTGAACTCGGCAATCAGAATACCGACAACTGGTATCCTTTCTACCCGACCGTCGGCTTCACGCAGCAGGGATCGTCGTGGATTGTGAACGGAGCAAAGCCCAATGCCGCCTCCCAGCCTTCATTGGTATCCTCCACGCTGACGTGGGAGAAGAGCCGAACGTGGGAAATCGGTTTGGACTGGGGCGCACTCAACAACCGATTGACCGGATCGTTCGGCTACTTCCAACGTAACACCTACGACATGGTAGGGCCGGCTCCCGAGCTGCCCGACGTGTTGGGCGCATCCGTTCCTCGGGTCAACAACCTCGATATGACCTCGAAAGGTTGGGATTTGCAGATCAGCTGGCGCGATCAGATCAGGGACTTCACCTATGGTATATCGTTGGTATTGAGTGACAATACCGTGACGATCGACAAATATCCGAACGACTCGAAGAACTTAGGATCGTATTATGCCGGGGCCAAGCATGGCGACATTTGGGGATTTACCACCGTAGGCATTGCCAACACGCAGGAGCAGATGAACAGCCACCTGGCATCGGCCGACCAAAGCTATTTCGGCAGTAACTGGACAGCCGGCGACATCATGTATGCCGACCTCAATGGCGATGGAAAAGTGAACCGGGGAGAATATACATTGGACGACCATGGCGACCTTTCCGTTATCGGCAATTCCACCCCGCGCTACAACTTCGGTTTGAATCTCGATGCCGGTTGGAAGGGATTCGACCTGAAGCTTTTCTTCCAAGGCACGATGAAGCGCGACTACATGGCCGGCGGCGCTGTGTTCTGGGGTACTATCGGTCAGGGCAAATGGCAGGCACTCGGCTTCAAACAACACGAAGACTATTGGACGCCGGATAACACCGATGCCTACTATCCGAGGGCGGATTGGAGCGGCGGACGAAACACTTACACGCAGACGCGCTACCTGCAGAATGCCGCTTATTGCCGACTGAAAAATGTCACCTTGGGCTATACGTTGCCGAGAATCGTCTCGGAAAAGTTCTATGTGCAGAATCTTCGCGTGTTCGTCTCGGGCGAAAACCTGTTGACGATCACCAACTATACGGGATTGTCAGACCCCGAACTGGTCGGCGTTGGGCAGTGGGGCTTCGGCAAGACCTATCCTTTGTCAAAGACCATGTCTCTTGGTTTAAGTGTCACATTCTAATAACGGAAAGATTATGAAACGCAACTATTCACATATACTATTGCTGGGCGCTTTGTTGACGGGCCTCACCGCCTGCAACGATTACTTGAATGTAGTGCCGGAAAGCTCGATTACGCCCGAATCCTTCTTCAATGCGGAGGCTGACCTCTCGGCCTATTCCATCAACCTCTATAATTTCACCTGTATCTCTCCGGGCAGTTACGGCATTTCCACGTTTGGTTATGACAATGCTACCGACAATCAGGCGGCTATGAACTACTCCGTTCGGTGGGTTCCCGGTGAGTGGCAGGTGCCGGCATCGGGCGGCGAGTGGGATTTTACGGCAATCCGCAACTGCAACTACTTCTTGGATCAGGTACTTCCCAAGTATGAAGCGGGCGCTATTACCGGGTCGGAGAGCAATATCCGCCACTATATCGGCGAGGTGTACCTGCTCCGCGCCAACAACTATTTCTCGAAACTGAAAAATATCGGCGACTGCCCGATCATTGAGACCGCATTGCCGGACGACAAGGAGGTGCTGCTCGAAGCCTCCAAGCGGCGTCCGCGCCACATGGTGGCCCGCTTTATTCTGGCCGACTTGGACAAGGCCATCGACTACCTCTCTGAATCGGGGCCCGGCGGCAAGAACCGCATCACGAAAGATGTGGCGTATCTGCTCCGCTCGCGGGTGGCCCTCTACGAAGGGACGTGGGAAAAATACCATGCGGGAACGGCCTTCGTGCCGGGTGGTGCCGGCTGGCCCGGAAGCAATGCCGAGGGCTACAACGCACAGACGGAGATCAACTACTTCCTGACCGAGGCCATGAAATCGGCCAAGATGGTGGGCGACAAGCTGGTGGGCAACCTTGTGGACAATACGGATAAAGCAGAAGGCATGAATGCCTCCTTTGCCAGCCTCAACCCCTACTACACCATGTTTTGCGACACGGATATGGGCGGCTACAGCGAGGTGCTGATGTGGCGTATGTACGAAGAATCCTTGAACGTAACCCACAACATTCAGATGCAGTTGCAGAACAACGGCGGAGGCTCCGGTTGGACCCGCGGCCTTGTCAACTCCTTCCTGATGCGCAACGGACTGCCGATCTACGCTGCCGGTTCCGGCTATAGTGTCGAGTGGGAGAAGCAAGGAATCTCTGCCACGCTAAAGGACCGTGACTCGCGCATTCAGCTATTCACCAAGAAAGACGGCGACATCGAGAACTATACCAGCTCGGGCAATATCAACTATGTCGACCTTGAATGGGTCGTGAAAGGCAATAATGAAAAACGAATGGTGACGGGCTTTGCGATCAAGAAAGGGAAGCATTACAACGACTATATGCAGACGTTGCACCATAAAGGAACGACCGGCTCCATCATTTTCCGCGGAACGGAAGCGTTGCTGAACTACATGGAAGCCTGCTACGAAGCCAACGGTTCGGTCGATGCCACGGCGGGCAACTATTGGCGCGCACTGCGAACACGGGCGAAAGTCAATGCCGACTTCAACGCAACGATTGCAGCCACCAACATGACGGAGGAGGCAAAAGGCGACTGGGGTGCCTACTCGAAGGGCGCAATGGTGGATGCTACCCTGTACAACATCCGCCGCGAACGCCGCAACGAACTGATCGGCGAAGGCATGCGGTGGGACGATTTGGCCCGCTGGCGGGCATGCGACCAGATCAACGGCTACCAGATCGAGGGCATGCGCTATTGGGGCTCGATCTATGAAGGCACCTGGACCTCCGACGATGGTGCAGACCTCGTCGTCGTAGACGTGGCAGGCGGTGCCGGGAATATGTCCGACGAATCGATCAGCGGTGTCTATATTCATCCGTATCAGATATCGAGGGTGAACAACTCCGTCTTCGAAGGCTACCGCTTTACGCCGGCCCATTACCTCTATCCGCTGGCACAGAGCGTGTTCCGCAAGTCGTCGGCCGACGGTAGTTTAGAGAACTCCGTCGTATATCAGAACCCGGGTTGGTCGAAAGTGGCAGGGTCGGGAGCCACCAACGTACAGTAAATTGTTCTTATTCTATCCATATTCATGACAGGGGGGCTGCACTCGGACGGGGTGCGGTCTCCCCTTCTTTTCAGCACTAAAGCCTCTTCTTTTTCATTAGGCTTCACATCGCTTTAGCGCTGCCATTGTCATGGCATCGAGAATTGTTACTTTTGGCTTGGCCCAAAAGTAACCAAAAGGCCAGGGCTACGCTTATGACCTACTCCGAACGCTACCTCGCTGTGCGCGT
>CAVJQR010000095.1:0-10087 GCA_963651605.1 Agathobaculum sp. | reverse complement strand
GGTGTATGAAGCATACAAGAAAATTCGGCCGATCAATTTGCAGGATACAGTAGCTGTTCATGCGGCACTTCCGTTTGTGTTGGTGTCAGAACGGGCAGAAGAGCCGTGTACGCTCGAGATGAATTGTCAAAATGTAATAATAGAGCCCCTTGGACGTTATGATGACAATCCTTGGCCACGAGGCCATCGGCGCTATACGCAGGATTTTATCAAATATTTGTCCGTTTGGAAACGAAAAGAATAAGAAATGAATAAAACAGGAAACTATACACTGACCATTATTGTCCCCGTCTACAATGAGGAAGACAATATGCCCCGGTTGGAAGAAAAGCTCTCGGCTTATGTGAGTCAAGCCCCGGTACCTACTTGTGTTTTGTTTGTGAATGACGGCTCGACCGATCATAGTTTGGAACGAATGAAAGAGGTTTGTACCCGGCATGAGGCATTCTTTTTTTGCAATCTGGCCAAAAACGGTGGCTTAAGCACAGCGATGAAAGCGGGTATCGACGAGGCTGATTCGCGGTTGGTGGGGTATATTGATGCCGATCTGCAGACCGATCCGGAAGATTTCAATCTTCTTTTGCCATATACTGGAGAATATCAATTGGTTATGGGTATACGATCCAACCGAAAAGATTCGTTTTTCAAGAATCTACAGTCGAAGATTGCAAATGGATTTCGCCGGATGATGACACACGACCAGGCAACCGATACAGGCTGTCCGCTGAAAATTCTGCAGACGGACTATGCCAAGCGGATCCCTTTGTTTACAGGAATGCATCGTTTCTTGCCGGCCTTGATTCTCTTGCAGGAAGGCAAGATGAAGGAGATACCCGTCCGTCATTATCCACGTGTGGCGGGCGTGTCGAAATATCATTTGTGGAATCGGTTGGTTGCTCCTTTTGTTGATTGTTTTGCTTATCGTTGGATGAAAAAAAGATATATTTGCTATCGGGTTGCTGATTCTAATTTATAATGGAGAATATGGTAGGAATGTATCTCATCGGACTGCTTGCCCAGTTCTTTTTCTCGGGGCGAATGATCGTACAATGGGTGCTGTCGGAGCGCCAAAAGAAGATCGTTTCCCCCACTTTGTATTGGGTTTTTAGTCTGATAGGCTCCTATTTGTTATGTATTTATGGTTGGATGCGCTGTGATTTTTCCATTATATTGGGTCAGTTTATCTCGTTTTATGTGTATGTTTGGAATCTGAATAACAAAGGACATTGGAAGCAATTGCCGCAGATGTTGCGCATCTTGTTGTTGCTCACTCCCATCTGTGCGGCAGGGTTTGCCTTACAAGATATTCACGCTTTCGCCGATACCTTTTTGCGCGATGAGAAGGTGCCGATGGGATTGATCCTTTTCGGATCGCTGGGGCAGATCATCTTTACTTTGCGCTTTGTTTATCAGTGGTACTATTCCCGACAGCATGGCGAATCGTCGTTGCCCATTCCTTTTTGGGGAATCAGCTTGGTTGGGTCATTGATCATTGCCATTTATGGTATTATTCGTTTGGATCCGATCTTGATATTGGGGCAGTCGACAGGTTTTATCGTTTATACGCGTAACATTATGTTGGGACGAAAAATGAAAGAAATAAAGGAATCATGAAGATATTGGTGACAGGAGCAGCGGGCTTTATCGGTTCGTTTACGGCTGAGGCTTTGCTGAAACGAGGCGATGAGGTCGTGGGTATAGATAACATGAACGACTATTACGACGTTCAACTCAAGCGCGATCGGTTGGTGCGATTGGGAATAACAACCGATTCGGACGGCGAGATGCAGCAAAGCACCCTCTATCCCCTGTTCCGCTTTCGGAAGATGGATATTGCGGATGCTCCATCGGTGGAGCAGTTGTTTGCGGCCGAATCGTTTGATGGTGTCTGTAATTTGGCCGCCCAGGCAGGGGTTCGTTATTCGATTGTCAATCCGTCGGCCTATATCCAATCGAATATTGTCGGCTTTCTGAACGTATTGGAGGGTTGCCGTCATACTGCTGTCCGTCATTTGGTCTATGCCAGTTCAAGCAGTGTCTATGGCTTGGCCGACCATTTTCCTTTCGAAGAGACAGATTCGACTGATCACCCTGTGAGTTTGTATGGTGCAACCAAAAAATCGGACGAGGTGATGGCGCATGCCTATAGTAAGCTTTATGGCATACCGACTACGGGGTTGCGCTATTTTACGGTGTATGGCCCATGGGGAAGGCCCGATATGGCGCCTTACCTCTTTTTGGAACAGATCGTGAACGACGGCGAGATTCAAGTGTTCAATCATGGGAATATGCAACGCGACTTTACCTATATTGCTGACATCGTGGCGGCTACGGTTCGTGTGTTGGACAATCCTTCGTCGGAATCAGTGCCCTATCAACTCTATAATGTAGGTCATGCCTCGCCCGTTCCGTTGATGGATTTCATTGGACTATTGGAAAAAGCGGCAGGAAAGAGCGTGCGAAAAATATATAAGGAGATGCAACCGGGCGATGTCTGTACGACGTATGCCGACACAACCAAGCTGAACGAAACGCTCCATTTCCACCCTTCGACAACAATCGAGGAGGGCGTGCAAGCTTTCTATGATTGGTATGTGAATTATAAATCAAAGCATTGAATATAAATCATTTAAACATTGCTGAAAAAACATAGATGTTTTGCGGAAAAAACACTGATGTTTTTCATTGAAAACACTTATGTTTTGGAAGAGAAACACCCCTGTTTTTTCAAAAAAAGCTCGGCATGATTTTGGAAAATGTTCGGCATGATTTTTTGAAAAGCTCCCGATGATTTTTTGAAAAGCTCGGCACCGTTTTCGAGCGCCGTTTGCAAGAACAAAAAATATATAGTACATTTGTTTTTCGAAGTTGTATCACCTTTAAATAAAGATCGTATGGACTCATTGTTTCCTTTTGCTCTTCTTTGTTTTACATCGTTTTTCACGTTGATCAATCCGTTGGGAACGATGCCGGTTTTTCTTTCGATGACAGCCGGAATGTCTAATGAAGAACGAAAGCGGATCATCACGAAAGCGACACTGGTGGCGTTTCTCATTATGATTCTGTTCACGGTGTTCGGCCGTTTTCTTTTTCAGTTTTTCGGACTTTCCACCAATGGCTTTCGTATAGCGGGCGGTATCATCATCTTGAAGATCGGTTATGATATGTTGCAGGCGCGTTATACCCATATCAAGATCAACGAAAAGGAGTTGGAGCATGTCGAGAATGATATTTCCGTGACACCTCTTGCTATTCCTATGTTGTGTGGTCCGGGAGCTATTGCGAATGGCATCGTCTTGATGGAAGATGCGCAGGATTGGGTCAAGAAATGTACGCTGATGGGTGTTTTAGCCTTGGTTTTCTTTATTACTTACCTCATCTTGCGGACCTCCACCAAGCTGGTGAAGTTGATGGGGGAGACGGGAAACAATGTCATGATGCGACTGATGGGTCTGATCTTGATGGTGATTGCCGTAGAATGTTTTGTAAGTGGTGCCAAACCGATTCTAATAGATATCCTAAAAGCCGGTTTGCTACAATAGAAATCCTTGTGCTCTCTCTTTGTAACAGGTTGAAATGTCGTGATTTATCGTTTGTTGGGAAAGATTGTTGTCCAATCGTGCTTTTTCATATAACGACTATTCTGAAATTTTGACTAATTTTGCGAGCGAAAAACGAAACAGTGTGGAAACATATTTATCCGAATTAAATGAAAGTCAACGGAAAGCAGTCCTTTATTGCGACGGACCGGCGTTGGTAGTGGCCGGCGCAGGGTCGGGCAAGACGCGTGTGCTTACTTACAAGATTGCCTGGCTGATCGAACAAGGATTGCCCCCTTATAGCATCTTGGCACTTACCTTTACCAACAAAGCTGCCCGCGAAATGAAAGAGCGTATTGCGGCTATTGTGGGCGAAGAGGTTGTGGGCAAGTTGTGGATGGGGACGTTCCACTCTGTTTTCTTGCGGATCTTGCGGCGGGAAGCGGCTCGGCTCGGATTCTCTTCGAACTTTACCATCTATGATGCGGCGGATTCGAAAAATCTGATCAAGGCGATTATCAAAGAGATGCAGCTTGACGACAAGGTTTATCGGCCGGCAACGGTGCAAAGTCAGATTTCGAATGCCAAGAATGCATTGATCACGTGGCGGTCGTACGAGCAGAACAATCAGCTGATGGAGCTCGACCGACGAAATAACATGCCGCTGATTTCAGAAATCTACCAACGCTATCAGACACGATGCCGGCAAGCCGAGGCGATGGACTTCGACGATCTGTTGCTGCAGACCAATATTCTGTTTCGAGATAATCCGGATGTGTTGGAGAAGTACCGCAACCAGTTCCGTTATGTCTTGGTGGATGAGTACCAGGACACGAACTTCTCGCAACATCTGATCGTGCAGCGCCTATGCGAGGGCCACGGCCACATTTGTGTTGTGGGCGATGATGCACAGAGCATCTACTCGTTTCGTGGGGCCAGCATCGACAATATATTGAAATTTCAAAACATCTATAAAGGTTGTCAAGTCTTCAAGCTGGAGCGCAATTACCGTTCGACAAAAAACATTGTCAACGTAGCCAATAGCTTGATAGACAAGAATGTGGATCGTATTCCGAAGACGGTTTACTCAGAAAAGGAAGAAGGCTCGAAAATAAAGGTTATCGCCACTTCGTCCGATTATGAAGAGGCTTATGCCGTGGCGGGGCTTGTTTCGGAAATGAAGCGCCGAAGCCGTGGAAGCTATTCCGATACGGCTGTTTTATACCGAACGAATGCACAATCGAGAACCCTCGAGGAGGCTTTTCGCAAGCGGGGTATTCCCTATCGGATCTACGGCGGTCTCTCTTTCTATCAACGAAAGGAGATCAAAGACGTGCTCTCGTATTTTCGTTTGCTGGTGAATCCGAACGACGAAGAGGCGCTGAAGCGTGTGATCAACTATCCGACGCGTGGAATAGGAGCGACGACTCTCGACAAGTTGGTTGATGCTGCCGTTGCGAATCAGACCAGCATTTGGAAAGTATTGTCGTCACCCCTTGAATATGGGGTGTCTGTCAATAGCGGAACAGCGCGGAAGTTGGCAGATTTCAAAGCGTTGATAGATGAATACATTCGGCAGGTAACTTCTGTTTCGGCCGATGAATTGGCTTCCGATTTTGTAAAAAAGAGCGGATTGATCGCCTTGTTGACGCAAGACCATACGACAGAAGGCATTGCTCGTTTGGAGAATGTGCAGGAATTGCTGAAGGGTATCTATGAATTTTGCGATATGCGGCGCGAAGAGGGCCGTGAATTGACGCTGTTGGCCGATTATTTGTCGGAAATTTCTCTCTTGACAGACCAAGATACCGACGATGATGAGGATAAAGAGAAGGTGACGATGATGACAGTGCACGCCTCCAAAGGGTTGGAGTTTCGCAATGTGATCATCGTAGGAATGGAAGAGGATCTGTTTCCTTCCGCCCGAACGAAAGCCAGTCCGAAAGCGATCGAGGAAGAGCGACGTCTCTTTTATGTGGCCATCACCCGTGCGGAAGTCAATTGTTGCATCACCTATGCGCGGACCCGCTTTATCAATGGCAAGACAAACAGTTGTCATCCGAGCCGTTTTATAAAAGATTTGGACTCGCAATATCTCGAGATGCCGACATCGTTGATGCAAAGTCCGGCCATTGAGACGTACTCTGAAACAAGAAGCTACCGCCCGTCGGCTGAATATGCGCGGCCGGCCGGTCGTTCGCAAGCAGAGATTTCGTTCGAACGTCGCGAGCCGGTTGTTTCAACACCGAAGAAGTTGGTGCGCATCGGTTCGGCATCTACCTCTGCTCCGTCAGCAACAGGGATAGGCGGCATTGCGGTAGGGCGACGCGTCAGTCATGATCGTTTCGGCGAAGGTGTGGTGATGGCGATAGAAGGCGATGCACAAAACACGAAAGCACTTGTCGATTTCGATAATTTTGGAAAGAAGCAACTTTTATTGAAATTTGCAAGATTGAAGGTGCTTGATTGATGGTTTTTTCGTAACTTTACAAGCACATTCACAAAAAGGAAAATAAAATCAGATTAAATATGGGTATATTTAGCTTTTTCAGCAAAGAAAAGAAAGAAACTCTTGACAAGGGACTTTCTAAGACGAAGGAAAATGTATTTACCAAAATAACGCGCGCCATTGCCGGCAAGAGCAAGGTCGACGACGCTGTTTTGGATAATCTGGAAGAGGTGCTGGTCACTTCGGATGTGGGTGTTGAAACAACACTGAAGATTATTGAAAGAATCGAGAAACGTGTTGAGCGTGACAAGTATGTGACCACCTCGGAATTGACATCCATCCTACGCGATGAGATAGCCAATCTGCTGACAGAAAACAATACGCAAGACGGTGATGGCTTTACGTTGCCCGAGAACAGCAAGCCCTATGTCATCATGGTGGTAGGCGTAAATGGTGTGGGTAAAACCACGACGATCGGCAAGTTGGCTTATCAATTCAAGAAGGCTGGAAAGAGTGTCTATTTGGGTGCCGCCGATACCTTCCGAGCAGCCGCTGTCGAGCAGTTGGTGATTTGGGGAGAACGGGTAGGTGTACCGGTCGTAAAGCAGAAGATGGGTTCCGATCCTGCCTCGGTGGCGTTCGATACACTCAGCTCTGCCAAAGCCAATGGTGCGGATGTCGTTATCATTGATACTGCCGGCCGTTTGCACAACAAGATCAATTTGATGAACGAGTTGACGAAGATTAAGAATGTGATGAAGAAGGTGATCCCGGACGCACCACATGAAATCTTGTTGGTGTTGGATGGCTCAACCGGGCAGAATGCCTTCGAACAGGCAAAACAGTTCACGGCTGCTACAGAAGTCAATGCATTGGCTGTTACGAAGTTGGATGGCACTGCTAAAGGTGGTGTGGTGATCGGCATTTCTGATCAGTTCCATATCCCGGTCAAATATATAGGATTGGGTGAAGGAATGGAAGATTTGCAAGTATTCCGCAAGCGGGAATTTGTCAATTCTCTGTTTGGAGAATAAATAATGAATAGATGAGAAAGAACAAAGTTGATATCATTACTTTAGGATGTTCGAAGAATTTGGTCGACTCCGAGCAACTCATGAAGCAGTTTGCTGCAAATGGGTACAAGGTAGAGCATGATCCGCATAAAATCAATGGCGAGATTGTTGTAGTCAATACTTGTGGCTTTATCGGTGATGCACAAGAGGAGTCCATCAATATGATCTTGGAACTTGGAGAGGCGAAGAAGCAAGGGAAAATAGGCAAACTGTATGTTATGGGGTGTCTCTCGCAACGCTTTTTGGAAGATTTGAAGAAAGAGTTGCCTGAGGTGGACCGCTTCTATGGAAAATTCAACTGGAAGGAGCTGATCTCTGACCTTGGAAAGGCTTATTATCAGGATTTGGCCAATGACCGCCTCTTGACTACGCCCAAGCATTATGCTTATCTGAAGATTGGCGAAGGGTGTAACCGAACCTGTTCCTATTGCTCGATTCCAATCATAACAGGGGCTTATCAGTCGCGTCCCATGGAAGATTTGGAGCATGAAGTCCGCAATTTGGTGGCACAAGGCGTGAAGGAATTTCAGCTGATTGCCCAAGACTTGACTTTCTATGGATTGGATCTTTACAAGCGGACGGCACTCCCTGAGTTGGTGGAGCGTCTTTCTGATATTCCGGGCGTGGAATGGTTGCGTTTGCACTATGGCTATCCGTCACATTTTCCTCTCGATCTGTTACGCGTGATGCGTGAGCGGGACAATGTTTGCAAGTATATGGATATCGCTTTGCAGCACATCAGTGACAATATGCTGAAGCTGATGCGCAGAAATATAACGAAGGCTGAAACGTATGAACTGCTGCAACGGATGCGGGAAGAGGTACCGGGTATCCATATCCGAACGACATTGATGGTGGGCCACCCTGGTGAAACTGAAGCCGATTTTGAAGAGTTGCTCGAATTTGTAAGGAAAGTCCGTTTCGAACGAATGGGGGCTTTTGCCTATAGTAACGAAGTAGGCACTTATGCTTACAACCATTATTCGGATGATATTCCACAGGAGGTGAAGCAAGAGCGCTTGGATATGCTGATGCGGATACAGGAAAGGATTTCGTTGGCAGTGAATACTTCCAAAATTGATAAGACATTCAAGGTGATGCTTGATCGAGAAGAGGAAGATTTCTACGTAGGACGAACGGAATATGATTCGCCGGAAGTGGATCCTGAAGTGTTGATCCAAAAAGAAAAGCCGTTGAAATCGGGCCATTTCTATCAAGTGAAGATCGAAGATGCACAGGCTTTTGATCTTTATGGCCGGGTATTGTAAGGGACAAAAACGAGTGATAAGAAAGAAATGATGGCGTTATACAGCTGATGAATCAGTGATTTCTTACCCTTGTTTGGATAGTTTTAGCCGGAAAGAAGATAGGATTGTGTAAAAAAACATGAAAACTCGGCTAACGATTTGGTTATTAATGGAAAAATGCTTAATATAGCAACATTAATTGTCTTCAGATGAAAAGTAAAGAGGTTGTTGCAGCATTGGCTGAAAAGATGGGTTGGACTACCAAAGAGGTGACCGATATGCTCTCGGCATTGGGGTCGGCCATTGGTACGAAACTGACAGAGGGTGACACCATTTACTTGTCCTCTTTCGGACAGTTTGAAGCACGAAAAAAAATGGAGCGTATCTCCGTCAACCCTACCAATGGGAAACGCTATCTGATACCTCCGAAGATTGTTCCTGTCTTCAAACCGGGGGCAACCGTGAAGAATCGTTTAAAAGAGCTGGAAACCAATGAATAACCGACTGACACTACACGATATTGCTGTTATATTGGCAGAGCAGACCGGCAAAAGCGAGGCTGATGCCGAACTGTTTCTGCGGGAGTTTATCCGTATCGTGACTGATGGTGTCTGTACGGATCGGGTTGTCAAGGTAAAAGGATTGGGAACGTTCAAACTGATACTGGTAGAAGAGCGCGAAAGTGTGTCTGTCAATACCGGTGAGCGCTATCAAATCCCGGCCCATTATAAATTTACTTTTACACCCGACAAGGATTTAAAAGAGTTGGTCAACCAACCCTTTTCTCTCTTTGAAACGACCGAATTGAACGATGATGTCGAATTTCCTGAATTGGAACAGACGGAATCGGACAATGTACAAGAGGAATCGGCAGAAGACTCGGAAGAGGAATTGATGCCGGATCCGGTCTTGTTGCAGGAAGAGCCAGTCGTTGAGGAAAAGGAACAAGAACCTACCGAAGAAGCAATGCCGGCCTCTGCAGAAATCCAACCGGTAGAGGAGGCGGATAGACCGGATAATGAAAAGTTGGTCTTGCATCAAGAGATAGAAGAATCTGCAGAAAAATCTCCTAAAGAAACGGAAACAATAGACGAAGCAGCTGAAGAAATAGCAGAACATACCAAAGCCGCAGCAGCTGATCATGCCGCAGAGGTAGAAAAGCATGCCGAAGAAACAAAGAAAAGTTCCGATGATTTTCCATCATCGTCGCGAAGATTTGGCATGAAATGGGCGATTGTTTTCTGTTTACTGTTGGTTGCAGGAGGTGTTGCATGGCTTGTTTTTGATCAATATGCCGGCTCTATCCGACAGCAACCTGTAGAACAACCTGTTATAGTGGCCGATGTGGATAGTGTGAAGTCGGAGCCCCCCTCATTAGAATCAACTGATTCAGTGAAAATGGAACAAGAAGAACCTAAACAAGATCTTTTGGCTGATTTGGATACAACAACGATAAAGCCGGGCGACCGATTGACCTCCATCTCATTGCGTTACTATGGTCATAAATTCTTTTGGGTGTACATTTTCGAATATAATCGGGAGACGATAAAGGATCCGAATAACGTTCCGATAGGAACCTCGTTGCGTATTCCTAATCCCGTTCGATATGGAATCGATGCCAAAGACCGAACTTCGTTGGATAAGGCAGTCGCTTTGCAAAGCGAAATATTATCAAAGTATTAATGAGGTTATAGAATTTGAAATTAGTATTATTTAACTGCAAAAGTAGAAAAGACGAATTTAACATTTCTAATTTTGTGCAACTTAAGAGACTAAGCG
>CAVJQR010000094.1:0-10088 GCA_963651605.1 Agathobaculum sp. | reverse complement strand
TTCTTGTCTGTTCAGAACCTTTGTGCTTTGACATCGTGGATTCCGGCAGAAAAGGACGAAGCGGTTGCTGTAGGAAAACTTCTCGAATTTAAGCAAACTCGCAAAGAAAAATCATTCGCAATCCCCTATAAGCATATTTTAGGATATGTAGCAACGATTTGTGTTGCTGTTTTTTCCACTTGGATGATCTCTAATCGGATAAATCGGTCCGTAGTGGAGGATCCCATGATTGTATATGAAGAATTTACCACTCCTCCCGGACAACGTGCATTTGTGAAGTTGCATGATGGAACGACCGTTTGGCTGAATGCCCGTTCGACCTTGCGCTATCCGAATCGTTTCGAAAAGAATGAACGAAAAGTGGAACTGGACGGAGAGGCTTTTTTTGAAGTGGAGCGGAATGAGAAAGCACCATTTGTCGTCTCTACGGAAAAAGCGAACATAGAGGTGTTAGGCACTAAGTTTAATGTTTTTGCCTATAAAAAGCATGACGAATTCAACACTTCGTTGGTTGAAGGTTCCGTAAAAGTTTATCAAGGTGATAGCGATGGCAACGCATTGACAATTTCGCCACACGAATGTGTTTTCTTATCGAACGGCAAGTTGGTGAAGAGCTATTTCGATAATTCTGATTTTATCTTGTGGAAAGAAGGAGTCTATGCTTTTGACGATGCCTCTTTTAGTGATATCATTGAAAAGCTTGAGCTATATTATGATGTAACGATAGTGCAAAAAAACAAGAAACTGGATCGGTATAGATTTAGTGGCAAATTCCGCCAGCGAGACGGGGTGGAGAGTGTACTCCAGATTTTGCAAAAGGTCTATTCTTTTTCGTTTGTGAAGGATGAGGATAGAAATTGTATTACCATACGTTGAAACTCTTATAAAAGAGATAATAAAAAAATATGTTTAATCTTTAATTTAGTATCGTAGCCTATGATTTAGAAGAAAGAGAAAATAAGAAAAGCCGACAGATGTTCCCGCACCTACCGACTTGAAAGCTAACACAAAATTCTAACAAATTAAGTATTAACAAGTAAACGAAGCAAAGTCATGAAAAAAGAACCGAAAATTCCAAATGCCATGAGAATTTCAGTATTCTTTCTTTTTCTTTGTGTATTCTCTTCATTTGCGACAGAAACAAGTTCGCAAAATGCACGAGTCAATATCAGCGGAAAGAATTTAACAATCGGAGAATTTATTGATCAAGTAGAAAATCAAACAGATTATCTGTTTGTTTACAGTAAAAATGAGGTAAATACGAACGACGCCGTATCCGTCAAAGCGGGATCTAAGACGGTCGCTCAGTATTTGAGTGAAGCATTCGGTGATTCGAATGTAAAGTATGCTTTTGAGAACGATTATATCGTTCTGACAAAAAATGCGAATCCAGTTGTTGCCCAAGATGGAAAAACAATTACTGGAGTTGTTACGGATGAATTGGGCCCGGTTGCCGGAGCCAATGTAATTGTAAAAGGTACCACCAACGGAACGATAACCGATGTGGACGGAAAGTATTCTCTTTCGGGTGTTCCGACCGGAGCAACCTTGCAAATATCCTATATCGGTTATCTGACAAAAGAAGTACCGGTCGGATCTCACTCGGAGATAAATGTTACTTTGCTTGAAGATTCGCAGGCTTTGGACGAAGTGGTGGTTGTCGGGTATGGTACGATGCGTAAATCCGACGTGACCGGCTCCATCGGCGTGGCTAAAGGCGAAGAGCTGCAAAAGAACCAAAACTTCAGTGCGCTGGATAACCTGCGCGGTAAGGTGTCAGGTGTAAATATCTTCTCGAACTCCAGCCAGCCCGGTGCGTATGCAAACCGCGTTGTCATTCGTGGTATGGCAACCATCAATGCCTCTTCCAATCCGTTGTATGTGGTGGACGGCGTGGTAATGGAGAATTTCGAGTTGGTCAACCCGAACGACATCGAATCGATGGAGGTGCTGAAAGACGCGAGTGCGGCTGCCATCTATGGTGCGCGCGGTGCCAACGGCGTTATCCTTGTTACGACGAAGCGCGGCAAGAAAGGCGGTGAAGGAACTACAATCAGTTATCAGGGTTCCGTCAGCGCGAGCCATATCGCCCGCAAGATGGATACGCTTACTGCCGAGGAATGGTGCGAAGCGTTTATGCAGGGTCTTGCGAACGAAAACAAGTGGCAGGGCAAGAACTGGTCCCTAAACCGTGCCGACTGGTTCAACGATCGCGATTACTTCGATGCAAACGGCAATCCGTTGTATGATACGAACTGGCAGGACGAAGCAACCCGTACAGCTGTCTCCCACAACCATCAAATCAATGTGCAGCAGGCGGGAAAAACATCTTCCGTCGGTGCGTTCCTGAACTATACGGACCAGCAGGGTATCGTCAACAATACGTACAACAAGCGTATCAATGCGAAGTTGACTTACGACGCCAACCCCACTCCTTGGTTGTCTACGGCAATCAACCTGTTGGTAAACCATACATGGGGACGTTATACTCCTGAAGACGGAGGCGGACAGGAGGCCCGCCGTACCATGATAGAAATGTTGCCGTGGCTGCCTGTTCGCGACAAGAACGGGAATTATACGACTTCCACATCTTCTTCTATTGGTGATGTGTTGGGCTTCGAAGGAATGTCCAACCCCGTTATGATTTTGGATTTGCAGAAACGTATGCGCTATAACACCCAGGTTTTCGGGAATGCGGCGTTTACGTTCCACCTGATGGACGGACTGGACTTGAAGACCCAGCTTGGTATCGACAACCACAACAAAACTTACAGAGGATATTCTTCCATCTCGTTGAACAATATCTCCATGCCGAACGGATGGGCGGACTACCAGCATTGGAACACTCTGTATTGGCAGGAAGAAACGTATCTGACCTACAACAAAACGTTCGGCGACCACCGCGTCAACGCAATGGCGGGTTTGTCCTGGCAGGAACGTACGCAGAAATGGAATAGGTCTTATACGAGCGGTTTCTCCGACGACTTCTTCGAAGACAACAACATGTCGGCGGGAACAACTCCGAGTTCGCCGGAATCGTCTTACTCTCGTTGGGCAATGAACTCCTACTTCCTGCGTTTGGCATACACCTACAAAGACCGTTATTCGGCAACCGTTACCGGACGTGTCGACGGTTCTTCCAAGTTCGGTGAGAACAACAAATATGCGTTCTTCCCTTCGGCAGGTTTGGCTTGGAACATTTCACAGGAAGACTTCCTGTCGGACAATGAGGCAATCAGCAATTTGAAACTGCATACAAGCTACGGTTTGACGGGTAACTCTGAAATCGATCCTTACCAGTCGTTGTCGCGTGTATCGTCTGGAACGTTGTTGCTCGACGGATCGCGTGCTCCTTATGCTTATGTCAACTCAATGGCCAACCCCGATTTGAAGTGGGAAAAGACCGGACAGTTTGATGTCGGTTTCGAATTGGGTCTGTTCCAGAACCGTTTGAACTTCGATATAGCATACTACAACAAGAAGACAACCGACTTGCTTTTGGATTGTCCGCTTCCTCATTCAACCGGTTTCACAACCGTTTACAAGAACATCGGTTCCGTACGTAACTCCGGTTTGGATTTGATGATCAACTTCCGTCCGATCCAAAGCCGAGATTTTAGTTGGAATTCCACAATCAATTTGAACTATAACAAAAATAAGATTCTTCATTTGGGCGACAACGATGAGGACATCGAAATGAACAGCTGGGTAGGTGGTTCCGAAAGTATTCTTCGTGTAGGCGAGAACATGTCTTCTTTCTACGGTTACAGAAGACTGGGCGTTTATACTGAAGAAGACTACAAGAACGGAGAATGCGAGCTGAACCAGATTGGTCGTGCAAAACGTACGCAGACAAAGGAAATCATAGGTAAAGGTATGCCGGACTGGACAGGCAGTTGGATAAATACGTTCAACTACAAGAATTTCGACTTGACAATGGACTTGCAGTTCGTTTGGGGTGTTGAGACGATGCAGCAGTTCTATCATTCCACCTACGACCGTTTCGGTATTACGAACGGTTTGAGCAATATCCTTTACGATGCTTACGACGGGACGAACCCCGGTGCCATGCAGCAGGCCATTTACCTGTGCAACTCCGGTCATGCAGGGCAGGACACGACTGTCGATTCGCAGTGGATTGTGGATGGCTCTTATCTGCGTTGCAATATGTTGCAGCTCGGTTACTCTTTCACTCCGAATACGCTTAAATCGATCGGCTTGTCGGCTTTGCGTCTGTATGCAAGTGCGAACAACCTGTTCCTGATTACTTCGAAAGATTTCACCGGATACGATCCGGAATCGACCTCTCAGGGCGACAGTAACAAGTTCGGACAGAACATGACATTCTTCTCTTACCCGAGAGCAAGGACGTTTACTTTTGGCGTTAACGTAACATTTTAATTGAAGAAAGGAGAATTCTAATGAAGAAGAATATATTGACAATGGTTGTTGCATGCGCCTCGGTAGTCGGATTAGGCGCATGCTCGGATTTCCTGGACGAGAACCCGAAATCTTCATTGACCGGCGGTGCTTTCTATAAAACGGAATCTCAGGCACAGTCGAATGTGAATTATTTATATCGCACGGGTGCTTCCAACAAATTGACGAATGCCGGCAGTGCATACATCGGACCGTTTGCCTCTGTGGAAGGGACATTGACCGGTTACTTTACGAACAGTTACGAAGGACAGGAATTGGTATGTAAGTATTCCAGAGAATTGACCCGCCAGCAGAACACCATGACCGTATCCGTAACGATGGACGGTGTATGGGACGACTGCTACAAGGCAATCAATGTGGCTAACGGGGCAATCAAGTATATCCCCGGAATTGCCATGTCGGAATCTGTAGCCGACAGGTTGGTTGCGGAAGCCAAGTTCTTCCGTGCATTCAACTATTTTTATCTGGTGAAGATATTTGGAGATGTTCCGCTGACAACAGAACCATACGAATCAATGGATAACCTCTATCTTGAGCGTACTTCGACGGATCAGATTTATTCGTTGATTGAATCGGATTTGAAGGAAGCAGTGAACGTGTTGCCCGCAACCAAGTTTTATGACAACGGAAACCGTATCACGAAATATGCTGCCGCCATGGTTTTGACGCATGTCTACATGCAGCAAGGCAAGTATGCTGAAGCTGCTTCTTCCGTGAAAACGGTTATCGACTCGCCTCATTCGCTGACCACGAACGACGACTTGGCTCTGAACAGTGCATACAACAAGATACGTTCGACAGACGGGTTGGATGAAACGGTTTGGGCGTATGAGTATGACAATACGATCAGCAGCGGCGGTTGGTGGCCGACCTATGCGTTCAGCTCTTCCGCCACGGCAGTATTCGGGACGTATTCCATATTCGAACGCGTATATGGTCCGACGGATCAGTTCTTGAATGTCTATGATGCCAATGATTTGCGTATCCGTCCGAACCAGTTCTTCCATTGGGACTATACCAATCCCAATAATGGAAAGACCTGGACATCCGATGTTGCGGGATGCTGGTTCTGGTATGACGAGGACGCTCTTCTGAATACAGGTCGCTCGGCAAAAGACAAGGATTTGTACCGCTATGCCGAGGCTCTGTTGGATGCTGCCGAATCGATTGCTCAGTCGCAAGGCGTGACAGCAGAGGCTGCCGGTTATCTGGCACAGATAAAGGCGCGTGCAAACACGGAAGGCAAGACTGCCGCAACCATCGCTTCCGAATTGCAGTCGTTGGGCAAGCAGGAATTCATCGAGGAATGTTGGACGGAGCGTCTGCGTGAGTTCCCGTTGGAGTTCAAGATTTGGGACGACTGTCTGCGCACGAAGAAGTTCCCCGTTATATCGACAACGGAGAAGGGCAAGGTGACTTATGTTGATTTGGTGGGAGCGCAGAACGCTTCCGGCGCAACATTCAAGTCTTCCGACCTTCTGTGGCCAATCTCGTTGAACGAAATGCAACGCAATCCTAATCTGACGCAGAACGACGGATATCAGCTGAATTAATTGGTTTAAAATCAGTTACTCCTTTATATAAACAGAGACCATTCGTCCGCGAGTGGCCTCTGTTTTTTGGTATTAATAAATGGGGGATAACCCCGATCATATTGAAAACAAATTCAGAAATAAAATAATTAAAGCAATGAAACTAAGTAAACAAGGAGCGATGGTGAGTATTATATGCCTTACCTCTCTCGTCTTTTCTTGCCAAGCACCGGAAAAGAAGCAACGAGTAGCAGCCACGGACTATACTGCTTATGTCGATCCGTATATCGGGTCTGGCGAACACGGTCATGTCTTTGTCGGAGCCAATGTACCTTTCGGTGCCGTGCAGATCGGGCCGCAGAACATTCATAAAGGATGGGACTGGTGTTCCGGCTATCATTATTCTGATAGCGTGATTATCGGGTTCAGCCATACCCATCTGAGTGGTACGGGATGTGCCGACCTGGGCGATATCCTGGTGATGCCGTTTGTCGGAGAAGTCCGCACGGCACGTGGCGAACAGGACAATATCGAAGGCTCATGCGCCTCTTATTACAAACACGAGAACGAATCGGTCGCCCCGGGCTACTACTCCCTTTTGATGGACAATGGCGTGAAAGTGGAGCTGACTTCTACCGAGCGTGTCGCCATGCACCACTATACGTTTCCGAAGGATCAAGCCGCTCATTTGCTGATCGACTTGAAAGAAGGGAACGGAGACAAATCGTACGACACGTATCTGAAGAAAGTCGATGAATATACGATAGAAGGTTATCGTTTCTCCCACGGATGGAGCCCCCAGCAGAAGATCTTTTTCGTAATGAAGTTTGACCGGCCGATTGCATCTGTGCAAGTTTTCAAAGGTGACGAACCGGCCGGAGTCGATGAGCTGACCGCCGAAAACGTGAAAGGCGTTGTCTCTTTCCTGAACAATCCCGAGAACGTAATGACCAAGGTGGCGATCTCTTCCGTCAGTTGTCCGAATGCCGGGCTGAACATGCAGACCGAATTGCCGCATTGGGATTTTGCCAAGGTATGCCAAGCCGCCAAGGAGAAATGGAACGACCAGTTGGCCTGTGTCGCAATAGACGGGACGGACGAAAAAAACAGAAAAGTTTTCTACACCGCTCTTTACCATGCTTTTATGGCTCCGACTCTGTATTGCGATGTGAATGGCGAATTTCGTGGGCAGGACGATCAGATATATAAAAACAATGATTGGACAAACTATTCCACCTTCTCTTTGTGGGACACTTACCGCACATTGAACCCGCTCTATACTATCATCGCGCCTGAAAAAGTAGACGACATCGTAAATTCGTTCCTGAGCATTTACGACCAACAGGGCAAGTTGCCGATCTGGCATTTGCTCGGTGGAGAAACCGATTGCATGCCGGGCTATAGTTCCGTGCCGGTCGTTGCGGATGCGTACCTCAAAGGTTTCAGCGGTTTCGATGCCGAACGTGCTTTCCTGGCTATGGTCGGAACGGCAACAAACAAGAACCAGAAAGCAGTGCCTTATGTGTTGGAAAAAGGTTTTATCCCGTGCGACAAAGTGCATGAAGCAACCTCCATCGCAATGGAATATGCCGTCGATGACTGGGGTATCGCCCTGATGGCGAAAAAGATGCGCAAGGACGATGCTTATGAGACTTATCTGAAGAGAGGAAAATATTATGCCCAGTACTTTGACACGGACATCCATTTCGTCCGTCCGAAAATGGAAGACGGAAGCTGGCGTACGCCGTATGACCCATTCCGTTCCGTCCACGGAGTAGGCGATTTTACGGAAGGAACAGGCTGGCAATATACCTTCTTTGTGCCTCAGCACCCGGAAGGTCTGATCGGGATCATGGGAGGCGATGCCGCTTTTACGGCTAAGCTGGATTCCTTGTTCTGTGTTGAAGGCGATATGGGCGAAGACGCTTCGAGTGATATCAGCGGTTTGATCGGACAATATGCTCACGGCAACGAACCGAGCCATCACATTGCCTACCTTTATCCGTATGCCGGCGAACAATGGAAGACGGCCGAGAAGGTGCGCTACATTCAAAAAGAGTTCTATACCGACCAGCCCGATGGAATTATCGGTAACGAAGATTGCGGGCAGATGTCAGCCTGGCATATCATGTCTGCTTTAGGTTTCTATCAGGTGAACCCGTCGAACGGCGTGTTGGTCTTCGGAAGCCCCTTGTTTGAAAAAGCTTCGATCCGTTTGCCGGAAGGCAAGACGTTCGATGTCATTGCCCAAAACAACAACGAAGAGAATATCTATATCCAGTCTGTGACATTGAACGGGCAACCTTACGACAAGTCCTATATATTGTATGAAGACGTGATGAAGGGCGGAACGCTGACTTTCGTCATGGGTAACACTCCTAATAAACAATTCGGCGCGGCTCAGGAATGTCGTCCGGTCTCTGCCGAATAGTCTTTTATGCTTAAAAAAAAGTTTCATAAACATTATCATTAGCTCTTTTCTTTCCGAAAAACAGCTATGTTTTATAGTAAAAACACCCGTATTTTTGTTTCAAAACACCTATGTTTTGAACGAAAAACATGGGTGTTTTTTTAGGTGATCTGTGGGCTGTGTTCAGAGAAAATACTCCCTTCTTTTTTATTGCTGTCCGCTAAAACTTAAAAGGGCATAAACATTCCGTCCGAAGTCCTTTAAAATGGGGCTTCGGGTTCGCTCTTTCAAAAAGTAAGCCCCGTTAGTCAAACAAACTCGGTTCGGGAGGCGTTTCCTTGGCCTCTTGAACCATTTTCGTCCGGTCTTTTTCCGGCTCTTCAAGAAAAGTATAGCAGTTCACGTAATACATAAGCATTATCCTTACCATTGTGGCCAGTCCGGAGAAACTCCATGAGCGTTTGATACGCTTTTGTATGACCATCAAAAGAAGATTGGCTATCAGGGTAACCCAAATCTGTATCTTGATGGCATTGGCGTTCTCACCGTAGAAATACCTTAGTGGAAAATTTTGTTTCATTTGCTTGAACAGCAGCTCTATTTCCCATCTTTTGCGATATATGGCAATGACATCTTCCATATCCATATCCATGTCGTTGGTGAGCAATGAAATGACTTTCGGTTTTTTCTTCGTGAGATCAACATAAGTGACAATGCGGGCCTTGTGTCTGATATCCTTTCCATCCTTTGTACGCTTCTTGAACTCCACAACCTGAACTCTGTATTCCATGAGACCACACGGCGACATATACATCTTGTCGGAAAGTATCTCATATACAAGGTTTTTCTTCATCTTAGTCACGTATATGACACCGCGCCCGGTCAGTTCCTCGAACTTGGAGTAGTCGATGTAAGCCCTGTCCATGGCTATGATGTCACCGCCGTTGTAATTTGCGGGCTTTAGCATGAAACTGTCATTGGTTGCGGCGGATGTGAACTTGATGTCGGACGGCACCCCCTCATTCGCATGAATATTGGTGTGCACTTTTATGCCGCCTTTCTTCTTGCCGGACTTGGGATGCCGGCCTACGCCTTTGAATATGAGGTTGGAGAACAGGGATATTGTAGTGGAATCGATGATTTGCAGGCGGTTGAGCCATGACGGGGTCTGACGCTTCCGGCTGTCCGAGGAAAGTTCGTCCTTGTACCGGGCGTACAGGCTGCGGTACGTGCCCTCAAACACGGCCTCCGGCCTGCGGGCGTTGGCATCCGACAGTGTGCTGCGCCTTGGCATCACCCTTATGCCAAGATGGGCGAGCTTGCGGGCTTCGGGAAACATGGAATCGGTTATTTCCCTAAGAGAATCGAATCTTTTGATGACGGCATATAGCATGACAACTAAATGCTGGTAGGCGTCAAAACTCTTCACATAGCGTTCTCCCTTGTATTGCCGGCTTAATTTGAGAATTTCATTCTTGTCAAGCAAATCAAGCAGCTGTCCATATAGCGGCTGTCCGTTAAAATGTGTACCTTTGTTCATGGTTATCATTTTTTTATTTGCACAAACAAAGGTAACCAAATGGGCTGAATTCCAAGCGAGGAATCCAGCCCTATCTTTTTTCCGCTCAAAAAGTTTTAGCGGACAGCAATAGTTGACTATAAAGTTATCGAACGACCTGTGTCTTGAATGTTCTACCTGTGCGATG
>CAVJQR010000093.1:3004-10155 GCA_963651605.1 Agathobaculum sp. | reverse complement strand
GCCATATCCTCATCAACAAACGCTTTGAATAATATAAAGATGTTCAAGAATAAAAAAAGGCAGAGCACTCTGCCTTTTTTTATTTTATGCTCATGTAACGATCAATAGCTTCCACCAATCGTCTGTTTTCTGCAGACGTTTGAGCCGACAATCGGAAGCAAGTCTCATCTAACCCTCTGAAATTGGAAGCATCTCTGATCAATATACCATTATTCTCCCACAAATAGTGCTTCAAATCAGCTGCCTTTAATCCTCGTGGCAAGCGATTCAGAAAGAAAGGGACAGCAGACGGATAGACTTTTATCCCCAACTCGGAGAGGTGTTGCCGCAACAATTCTGCATCCGCCAACCATTGTTCGAGCGGCAAAATAAATTGCTCCGGATGCATCAAGGTATATTTTCCTGCCTCTATTGCAAATGCATTTACCGACCAAGGTATTAAATATTCTTGAATCTTCGCTATCAATGCTTCCGATGCTGCCACATATCCGATTCTGATGCCCGGAATCCGATGCAGTTTCGAGATAGATTGTACAATGATAAGATTCGGATAAGCATGAACATCTGCCAAGTCTAATAGATGCTCTAGGCAGAAATCAGCATACACTTGGTCGATCACGAACAATGTTTGTGGGTTGTTTTTCAGCAATTTAACTAATTGTACACGTGTAAACAACTGCCCATCAGGATTATTCGGATTACAAATCCAACACATATCTTGCCCTTCCAGCGTAAGATCCTTGAGGGGTTGAGTGTTCTGAAAGAATGACAATGTATGATGATGCAACCGACAAGCATCTTCATATTCGGCAAAGGACGGGGTGAAGATCAGCGAATGAGCCTGCTCCCAAGCCTGCGCAATCAAATAAAATGCCGTGATCGAGCCATTTGTCACCAGTATCTCTGAAGAAGAGACTCCGTGCACTTCCGCCAAAAGTCTTCTTAACGTACCGGCATCCGGCTCAGGATAACTGCTCATACTGTCGAAAACTTTAGTCAAATGCGCTTTCAACGGAGTCAAATCCGCCCCATACCAAACATTGGAACTATAATTGCTCGTTACTTTTTGTTTGGATTTATAAGAATCGTCACCGTGACCAAATAACATATTATATATAATGTATATAAAAACAATCTACTCGTTTCACTTTTTCTCCTTCGATTCAATGGACTGATAGATCGCATCTTGAATGCGAGTCCGGATGTTCATCGAAGATAGTTTTCCATTGCTTCTGGTCGGACAGACGCGATTGCTCAAGAAAATATAGATCAGTTGCTTATCGGGATCCACCCAAAAGCATGTACCGGTGAAACCAGTATGTCCATAAACTGAAGCCGAAGCCAAGGATCCACAAGGCGAAGACTTGCTTTCTCCCACCTCCGGTTTGTCAAATCCTAATCCACGACGACATGTCGGACTCTTGGTTTGTGTAAACAACCGAACTGTCGATTGCGACAATAGCCGCTCTCCGCCATACTCGCCCTCGTTGAGATAAAGCTGAAGGACCTTGGCCAAGTCGTTTGCATTCGAGAACAATCCGGCATTGCCCGATACACCTCCCTGAAAAGCGGCTGCTTCATCGTGCACATATCCTCTGATCCATTGATGACGGACAACGTCATCCTTCTCGGTAGGCATCACCTGCAACGAATCCATTTTCTGCAACGGATTGTAAGTGGTATGCCAAGCGCCTAACGGCCCGAAGAAATCATCTTGTAGCAAAACATCCATCGGCTGTTTCATCAACCGCTCGCTCATGATCTTCAACAAGATGAAGTTAATGCAACTGTAACGATATTTTTTCGCTCCTAATTTGGAGGTTTTGATCATCTGTACCACCGTATCTTGGAAAGAGCTGTTCAGATAAATACCATTTGCCACCTTCAACGGATAGTTTTCACCCGGTGTTTTCGATACCAATTGGGATTTAAATTTCCCTTTCGACATGGCCTTCGTATAGAAAGCGATGGAGGGAACCAACCCCGACTGATGAAACAACAACTCCTTGATCGAGATATCTTTCTTATCCGATTTCTTTAACTCGGATATATAAGCCGAAACTTTATCATCCAACTTGAACTTGTTCTCATCGTATGTCTTCATGACGGCCAACAAAGTACCCGTTGCTTTCGAAGAAGAGGCCAAATCGTATACCGATTCCATCGTGACCGCCCGTTTGTGTTCATCATCATCATAGCCGAAAGCCCGGTTATAAACCACCACACCATCCTTGGCCACCAAGACTTGACAACCTGGGTAAGCCTTATTCTTGAGCCCTTCTTCGGCAATACGAGTCACCTCCTCAAGCCGGGCAGGATCAATACCCACAGCTTCCGGCTCATGATAAGCGAGCCTTGTTTTCTCCGTATAGACACCCGTTCCTGCGAAGTAAAGATCGGGAATAGAAACCGGCAATTTTCCCTTTGCCCCAATTCCGCCCCAAATCACTTGCGCCGCATATTCTTGTGCCAAAGGTGTATCTTCATACCCCATCACAAGCGCCTTTGCTTTCATGATTGATTTCTTATACGATTTACAGAAATAGGGAATCGTAAAGAACGAATAAATCAATTTCTTCTGCTTAGCCAATTGCAACAGAGCCTGACTCTCCGGTATACGAACCGTGTGCACAGCACAAAGAATCACATCATATTTGTTCAGCTTCGAGTAGATCCGCTGCACTGCCGTTGCATTCATTGTGCGCGTTACAGTAAAGAGATCGGCCTTGACATATCGGTTGACCGTCTCCGAAAACTTGTCGTTTATCGGCGCACCAATGGAGAGAACGGCCACTTTCTGCTTTCCGATATTGGTCAAAGGTAATACATTTTCTTCATTTTTCAAAACGGTTATGGCTTGAGCATTCAACTCGGCGGCCAACCATGCTGCATGTGCTGTGTTCAAACGTTCGTCCAAGCCCTTCAAAGGAATCGGCTCATAATGATTCAGACCACATATGTATTTGTATTGCAACACCTTGCGGCAACGTTCTTCGACCGAAGCCATCGTAATGACACCCGTCTCGATGGCCTCTTTCACAGCAGTAAAATCAGAGATCGGTGTGGCCGGCCCCAACAAAATATCATTGCCGGCGAGCAATGCTTGCACACAAGGATTGTCCGATTTCTTGCTGCTTGCTCCCTTCATAGCCAAAGCATCTGTAAAGCAAAGCCCTTGAAATCCCAAATCTTTCTGCAGCAAATCAGAGACCACCGCCTTCGAAAGTGAGGCAGGCCGCCCTTTTTGCTTCTCCAAAGCAGGGATAGCCAAGTGGGCGGTCATCATCCCCGAATACCCTTTACGGATATAGTCCTTGAAAGGGACCAACTCGACCGAATCCAACCTTGCCCTCGTATGTTGAACCAACGGCAATGTCTCATGCGAATCTTCCGACGTATCGCCGTGACCGGGGAAATGTTTGGCCACCGAAAGGATACCATTCTCTTCCAAACCACTGGAATAGGCCAACCCCTTCTCACTTACCAGCTTGCCATCCTCGCCAAAAGAGCGGATACCGATGACGGGATTATCCACATTGCTGTTGATATCCAAGTCAGGAGCAAAATTGATATGAATTCCCATTACCTTACATTGTCGGGCTACCTCTTCACCATATTTCCTCAATAGCAGATTATCTTCAATAGCTCCCAACATCATGTTTTTCGGAAAGCGAGTGGTTCCGTTCAAACGCATGGACAATCCCCATTCACCATCGAGCGATACGAACAACGGGACCTTCGATGCTTTTTGCATTTTGTTGGTCAGATAAGCTTGATCCGTTGGGGTTCCTTTGTGAAACAACACACCACCGATCTTCGCCTCGCGTACATAGCGCATCAGTTTCTGCACGTTTTGGTCAGTAGTCTTTATGTCGGCAATGACCATAAACAATTGTCCGATACGTTCGTCCATACTCAGCGAAGCAAAGACGGAGTCCGTCCAGTGATTCATTGCTTCACGGTCGACATTTCGAAATAGCGTAGGCTTTTGAGCCCACCCGAAAGTAGCAGAAATATAGCAAGTAAGTAGTGTAAATAGTACTCTTCGTATCATAGTGTTCCTAAATCATCATTCAAATGTAATGAAAAAAATTATTGCCAACAAGAAAAACAATTTGCAATTTGTTTATCTACCAAATATTTCGTTACTTTGCACTCGCTTTACGCAACTCTGGCAGGACAAGCAGCCTGTTAATTGCGTATTTAATAACAACAATTTTAAATACAAAACAAAACAATGGATTTAATTAAGGTTGCAGAAGAGGCGTTCGCTACAAAAAAAGAACATCCTTCATTCAAAAGCGGTGACACAATCACTATCGCTTATCGTATCAAAGAGGGTAACAAGGAACGTATCCAGCAGTACAAAGGCGTTGTAATCCGCATTTCCGGTCACGGTGAAAAGAAACGTTTTACAGTTCGTAAAATGTCTGAAAACGTAGGTGTAGAAAGAATTTTTCCGATCGAATCACCGTTCATCGAAAGCATTGTCGTAAACAAAGTCGGTCGTGTTCGTCGCGCTAAATTGTATTACTTGCGTGCTTTGACTGGTAAAAAAGCAAGAATCAAAGAGAAGAAGATCTAATCACTTCCAACGATTCTATACAAAAAGCCATCGGTTTCCAATCGGATGGCTTTTTGTTTTTCAGGTCCATTCACTTATAATCCAAAACATCCTCACTTACTCTTCAAAAACGACTCCCGAGTTTCAAAAAATTATCTCGGCATCAAACTCCAGTTTTCTCCCGAATGAACTGCAGTTTTCTCCGCAGAAACTTTTGAATACCTCTCGAACTATTTTCCTATCACTCTCCAACAATCGAACCAGAGTTGCTGAGTTTCTACTAAAAACAAAAGGCTGCGCCAAATAAATGACACAGCCTTTTTGCTATTTTATCGTGAGGATTTCACTTAATCATCGTTATCCATGCTGTTGAAATCAACTACATTTTTACGATTTGATGCAATTCTTTCAAAATCTTCTTTTGCCCCAACGATCAAACGGTCGAATTCACGCTGACCTGTTCCGGCAGGGATCAAGTGACCACAAATTACATTTTCTTTCAATCCTTCCAAGGTATCTACCTTACCATTGATAGCGGCTTCATTCAACACTTTCGTTGTCTCCTGGAATGATGCAGCCGACATGAAGCTACTTGTCTGAAGGGCGGCACGTGTGATACCCTGAAGTATCTGGTTCGCAGTTGCAGGAATAGCATCACGCACTTCGACCAACTTCATATCACGACGCTTCAATATACTGTTCTCATCACGCAATTTGCGCGCTGTAACAATCTGTCCCGGCTTCAATGTCTGAGAGTCGCCGGCATCGGTAACCACTTTCTTGCCCCAAATACGGTCGTTCTCGTCCATTACATCCAACTTGTCAACAATCTGCTGTTCCAAGAAACGAGTATCTCCCGGATCAACGATTTCAACTTTACGCATCATCTGACGAACGATTACCTCGAAGTGTTTATCATTGATCTTAACACCTTGCAGACGATATACATCCTGAATTTCATTCACAATGTATTCCTGTACAGCAGTCGGACCCATGATAGCCAAGATATCAGAAGGAGTAATGGCACCATCTGACAATGGCATACCGGCACGGATGTAGTCGTTTTCCTGAACCAATAACTGCTTTGACAATGGAACCATGTATTTCTTAACTTCACCCAACTTGGAAGTAACAGTAATTTCACGGTTACCGCGTTTGATCTTACCGAAGCCGACTTCACCATCGATTTCAGCTACGATAGCAGGGTTCGACGGGTTACGAGCCTCAAACAACTCTGTTACACGAGGAAGACCACCGGTGATATCACCCGCTTTACTTACTGCACGCGGAATCTTAACCAAAACCTCACCGGCTTTGATCGTATCGCCAGCCTCTTTTACTACGTGAGCACCCAATGGCAATGAGTAGTTCTTCAAGTAGTTTCCGTTTTCATCAACTACGTGAGCGGCGGGAGCTTTCGTCTTATCCTTGGATTCGATGATGATCTTTTCTTTCAAACCTGTCGTCTCATCGCTTTCAACCTTGTAAGTTACATTCTCGATTACACTCTCGAATTCCAACTTACCAGATACCTCTGATACGATAACGGCATTGAACGGGTCCCATTCGATCAGCACATCACCCTTCTTAACGATATCGCCGTTGTTGAAGAACAACTTCGAACCATAAGGAATGTTGTGGCTCATCAATACAATCTTCGTATTCGGATCGATCAAGTGCATTTCTGCCAATCGGCTGACTACTACTTGATGAGGCTTACCGTCTACTTCTGCATTGACTGCTCTCAATTCATCGATCTGAAGGATTGCATTTTCATATTTACAAGAGATGCTGTTCTCAGTAGCAACGTTGGCAGCAATACCACCGACGTGGAATGTACGCAATGTCAACTGTGTACCCGGCTCACCGATTGACTGAGCAGCGATAACGCCGACCACCTCGCCTTTTTGAACCATCTGGTTCGTAGCCAAGTTACGACCATAACATTTAGCACATACACCTTTCTTTGATTCACAAGTCAATACGGAACGAATTTCTACGCTCTCAATCGGTGAATCTTGAATAGCTTTAGCAGCGTCTTCACGAATTTCTTCACCGGACTTGACAATGATCTCACCCGTCAACGGATGGATGATATCATGAACAGAAACACGACCAAGAATACGTTCGTACAAAGAAGCGATCACCTCTTCATTGTTTTTCAGTTCGGTACATACCAAACCGCGCAATGTACCACAATCTTCTTCATTGATGATCACGTCATGTGACACATCGACAAGACGACGAGTCAAGTAACCGGCATCGGCTGTCTTCAAGGCTGTATCGGCCAAACCTTTACGGGCACCGTGTGTTGAAATAAAGTACTCCAACACTGACAAACCTTCCTTGAAGTTTGAAAGAATCGGGTTCTCAATGATCTGACCACCTTCAGCACCACTCTTTTGCGGCTTGGCCATCAAACCACGCATACCTGACAACTGACGAATCTGTTCTTTAGAACCACGGGCTCCAGAATCCATCATCATGAAGATAGAGTTGAAACCATCATTGTCGGCAGTCAACTGCTTGATCAAAATATTTGACAACTTACTGTTGACATGCGTCCACGTATCAATGATCTGATTGT
>CAVJQR010000093.1:0-2994 GCA_963651605.1 Agathobaculum sp. | reverse complement strand
CCATATTATAGTTAGCAAGGATCTGCTCAACTTCGTCATATCCTTCCTTCACCAAATCATCTTTCTCTGGTGGAATCAAAACATCGGCCAAATTGAATGACAAACCACCCTTGAAGGCCATGTAATATCCCAAGTTCTTGATATCGTCCAAGAAACGAGCTGTACGAGCAACACCGCAAGTTTTGATGACTTTTCCGATGACATCACGCAAAGCTTTCTTACCCAATACCTCGTTCAAGTAACCTACTTCTTTCGGAACGAACTCGTTTACCATCAAACGACCTACAGAAGTTTCGATCATCTTCTTGACGATATTGCCATTTTCATCCAAATCATCAACATACACCTTGATCGGAGCGTGGATGTCCAACTTCTTTTCGTTGTATGCAATGGTGGCTTCTTCCGGACCATAGAAAACCAAACCTTCACCTTGTGTGCCTTTACGCAACTTGGTAATATAATATAATCCAAGCACCATATCCTGAGAAGGGACAGTAATAGGAGCACCATTGGCCGGGTTCAAGATATTATGAGAAGCCAACATCAACATCTGTGCTTCCAAAACTGCTTCATTGCCCAATGGCAAGTGAACAGCCATCTGGTCACCATCGAAGTCGGCGTTGAATGCGGTACAAGCTAACGGGTGCAATTGAATTGCCTTACCTTCGATCAGTTTCGGCTGGAATGCTTGGATACCCAAACGGTGCAAGGTAGGGGCACGGTTCAACAAAACCGGGTGACCCTTCATCACATATTCCAAAATATCCCAAACAACGGGTTCTTTACGGTCAACGATCTTTTTGGCAGACTTCACTGTCTTCACAATACCACGTTCAATCAACTTACGAATAACAAACGGTTTGTAAAGTTCAGCCGCCATATTCTTAGGAAGACCACATTCGTGCATCTTCAATTCCGGACCTACAACAATAACTGAACGGGCTGAATAGTCGACACGTTTACCCAACAAGTTTTGACGGAAACGACCTTGCTTACCTTTCAAACTGTCAGACAAAGACTTCAACGGACGATTGGCATCCGTCTTAACAGCACTTGACTTTCTTGAGTTATCGAACAATGAATCAACCGCTTCCTGAAGCATACGTTTTTCGTTACGCAAGATAACTTCCGGAGCCTTGATATCAATCAATCTTTTCAAACGATTATTACGAATGATCACACGACGATACAAATCGTTTAAGTCAGAAGTGGCAAAACGACCACCATCCAGCGGAACCAATGGACGCAACTCAGGAGGGATAACAGGGATCACCTTCATGATCATCCACTCCGGTTTGTTCTTGCCTTTTGATGCACGGAAAGACTCAACAACCTGCAAACGCTTCAACGCTTCATTCTTACGTTGCTGAGAACTGTCTGTACTTGCGCGGTGACGCAATTCGTATGAGAGAGAATCCAAATCGAGACGTGTCAGCAAATCATAGATTGCTTCTGCACCGATCTTTGCTATAAATTTGTTAGGATCAGAATCTTCCAACAGTTGATTTTCTTTTGGCAGATTGTCAAGAATATCCAAATATTCTTCTTCCGACAACAAATCCAATTCGCTTACAGTATCTACACAACCTGGCTGAACGACTACATAACGTTCATAATAGATGATGGCATCCAACTTTTTTGTCGGAAGACCTAACAAATAACCGATCTTGTTAGGAAGAGAACGGAAGTACCAAATGTGAGCAATAGGAACGACCAAATGGATATGTCCCATACGTTCACGACGAACTTTCTTTTCAGTAACTTCCACACCACAACGGTCGCACACGATACCTTTATAACGAATACGCTTATACTTTCCGCAATGACATTCATAATCCTTGATCGGACCAAAAATACGTTCGCAGAAGAGACCGTCACGCTCTGGCTTATATGTACGATAGTTAATCGTTTCGGGTTTCAATACCTCTCCGTATGAATTCTCCAAAATTTCCTCGGGAGAAGCCAACCCAATGGTTATTTTAGTAAAGTTACTCTTTATCTTGTTATCTTTTCTAAAGGCCATATTTTATATTTATAATATAAAGAGTTATCAATTAGGAAAAGTAGATGAGCGCAAAGACTCACCTACTTTATATATGGGTTGTAATTATTCAAGTGTCAAACTTAAACCTAAACCTCTCAATTCATGAAGCAACACATTCAATGATTCAGGGATACCAGGTTGAGGCATCGGATCACCTTTGACAATTGCTTCATAAGACTTAGAACGTCCCACAACATCATCAGACTTGATTGTCAAGATTTCTTGCAAGACATGAGCGGCACCGAATGCTTCCAGTGCCCAAACCTCCATTTCTCCGAAACGCTGACCACCAAACTGAGCTTTACCACCCAATGGTTGTTGTGTAATCAGTGAGTACGGACCGATTGAACGAGCATGCATCTTATCATCAACCATGTGACCCAATTTCAAGAAGTAAGTCACACCTACTGTTGCAGGTTGGTCAAAACGCTCACCAGTTCCACCATCATACAAATAAGATTTACCATAACGAGGGATACCAGCCTTGTCTGTCCATGCATTCAAATCGTCCAAAGAAGCACCATCGAAAATCGGAGTTGCAAACTTGACATTCAAATTACGACCTGCCCAACCTAATACTGCTTCAAAGATCTGTCCCAAATTCATACGAGAAGGTACACCCAGCGGGTTCAAACAAATATCGACAGGAGTACCATCTTCCAAGAACGGCATATCTTCTTGACGAACAATCTTCGAAACGATACCCTTGTTACCATGACGACCGGCCATTTTATCGCCAACCTGAATCTTACGTTTCTTGGCGATATAGACCTTGGCCATCTGAACGATACCTGTAGGAAGCTCATCTCCGATTGTCAAGTCAAACTTCTTACGACGCAATTCTGCATCAAGTTCTTTATATTTCTTCAAGTAATTCAAAATTACCTGTTTGATCAATTCATTTTTGTGATCGTCGTCTGTCCAAGCACTCACCTGGATAGCATTGTAAT
>CAVJQR010000092.1:3735-10166 GCA_963651605.1 Agathobaculum sp. | reverse complement strand
GAGCATCTGCCTTACAAGCAGAGGGTCGGCGGTTCGAATCCGTCAACGCCCACTTCCTCTTTATAGCATCTATGTAACGGCATAGGTGCTTTTTTATTCTTTACCGACCGCTTTCAGCTATATGATGTTTGAAGGATAATTCCTATCTTTGCTTTTCAATAAGAAGGTCGTTTCATTTACAGAAAAACAGACCTCATCAAACAATGGATAAAAACAACGGCCCGAGTGCTTTCCTCCTTTTGAAAAAGAAGAGTGGGGCATTTCGAAGCCATAAAAGCAAACAGATATGAAAAAATTAGGAGGAATCCTTTTGCTCACCGCACTGGCATGGAATGGCTGGGCACAAAACGGCAGCAATGCTGTGCATTTAAGAGACATCACTGACGGGAAATACCGCCAGCAAACGAATATTGGCGAAATGCGTTCGTTGCCTGACGGCGAGCACTACACGGCCATCAATCCGGCACATACGATGATCGTAAAATATTCCTACCGCACGGGGGCCCCGGTCGATACATTATTTAATGTAGCAAAAGCGCGCGAATGCACGTTCGATACGTTCGACAATTACACGATCAGTTCGAACGGCCACCATATTCTGATCTATTGCGATGTCGAAGCCATCTATCGCCGTTCGACATGCGCCACGGTGTTCGACTATGATGTACGACGCAATTACCTGAAAGCGCTCAGTGACACCCCGGGAAAAGCCATGATTCCGACCTATTCGCCCGACGGACGCATGTGTGCCTACGTCAAGAACAACAATATCTGGATACGAAAATTCGACTACGACACGGAGATTCAGATCACGAAAGACGGCGAACTCAACAAAGTATTGAATGGTGTGACCGATTGGGTGTATGAAGAGGAGTTCAGTGTGACGAACTTGATGGCATGGTCGCCCGACAGTGAAATCTTGGCTTATGTCCGTTCAGACGAATCGGCCGTGCCGGAATATTCGATGCAGATATATGGAGACGATACTTATCCTTCGTATTACTCTTACAAATATCCGAAGCCGGGCGAGAAGAATTCGACTGTATCGGTAAAAGCCTACAATCTTTCGTCGAAAGACACCAAGACGCTGGACATTCCGATGGACAACGATGGGTATATTCCTCGTATCACCTTCACGACACAATCGGACCAACTGGCCGTGATGACGCTGAACCGCAACCAAAACCGCTTCAGCATGTTCTATGTTAATCCGAGGAGCGGCGTTTCGAAGCTGATATTAAAAGAGGAAAACAAGTGTTATGTTGACTCGGAATGGCTGTCGTCCATCCGATTCTCTGCCAGTGGATTTACCTATGTAAGCGAACAAGACGGGTATGCCCACGTTTACCTCTACTCCCCTACCGGCGTGATGTTGCGCCAAATAACGAAAGGAAACTGGGATGTCACCAAGCTGATCGGCTACGACGAAGCGACAAAGACAACCTACTATGAGTCGGCCGAGGAGAGTCCTATCCGCCGTTCGGTCTACAAGATCGACGCCAAAGGAGTAAAGACGAAACTCTCGAAGCAGATTGGCACGAACAGTGCAGCGTTCAGCGCCAACTATGCCTACTATGTGAACCGCTTCTCGAATGCCACTACGCCGATGAAGATCACCGTCAACGATACGAAGAAGAACCAAGAGTTGCGCACACTGATCGACAACCAAGCGCTGGCCGGCAAATTGTCGGCTACCTCCTACTCTCCAAAAGAGTTCTTTACCATCACTACTGCTTCAGGATATGAACTGAATGCCTGGATGGTCAAACCGACCAACTTCGACAAGAACAAACAATATCCGGTCATGATGACGCAATACAGTGGCCCGAACTCGCAACAAGTATTGGATCAGTTCGGCTTCGATTGGGAACAATACCTGGCATCGAAGGGGATTATGGTCGTATGCGTGGACGGTCGCGGTACGGGTGCACGCGGTGAAGCATTCCGCAAATGCACATACATGCAAATGGGAGTCCTCGAATCGCAAGATCAGGTCGAGGCCGCACAAGCCTTGGCTCAGTTACCTTATGTAGATGGCAGCCGTATGGCCATCTGGGGATGGAGCTTCGGAGGATATAACACATTGATGGCATTGACCGTTGGTAAAGGAACCTTCAAAGTGGGTATTGCAGTAGCCCCTCCAACCGACTGGCGCTATTACGATACCGTCTACACGGAGCGCTTCATGCGTACGCCGCAAGAGAACGAAAAGGGCTATGCCGTTACCTCTCCGTTGCGTCGTGTGAATGAGATGCAAGGGAAGTTGTTGCTGATTCATGGATCGGCCGACGACAATGTTCACTTTACCCAAACCATGCAGTATGCAGAGGCACTGGTACAAGCCAACAAACAATTTGATATGCATGTATACAAAGACCGCGACCATGGAATCTATGGCAAGAATACACGCTACCATTTGTATACGAAAATGTCCAACTATCTGATAGAAAACTTATAAGAACAATGGCCGAACACGTCAAAAAACCAGATTGGCTAAAGATCCGCTTGGGAGGAAATGAGCACTTTACACAAACAAAGCGGATCGTGGAATCGCATTGCCTGCACACGATCTGCACCAGCGGAAAGTGCCCCAATATGGGCGAGTGCTGGAGTCGCGGGACAGCCACCTTCATGATCGGAGGCGAGATCTGCACCCGCTCCTGCCGGTTCTGCAACACGTTGACGGGAAAGCCTTTGCCATTGGATGCAAACGAGCCGGATCACGTAGCGGAAAGCATACGGTTGATGAAACTAAAGCACGCCGTTATTACCTCCGTCGATCGGGATGATCTCCCCGATTTGGGGGCTTCACACTGGGAAAAGACCATACGATGCATCAAAGAGGTGAATCCTTCGACGACGATCGAGGTACTTATTCCCGATTTTCAAGGACGATTGGAGCTGGTCGACGAAGTAATTGCTGCAAAGCCGGAGATCATCTCCCACAACATGGAGACGGTGCGGCGCATCACGCCGCACGTTCGAAGTGCCGCCCGCTACGATACGAGCCTCTCCGTGCTACGTCGAATAGCCGAGCAGCAGATCGTTGCCAAAACAGGTATCATGGTCGGACTGGGAGAGACCGAAGCAGAAGTGGAAGAGCTGATGGATGATGTACTGGCGACAGGAGCCTCGGTCTTGACAATCGGGCAATATCTGCAACCCTCCCGCAAAAATATTCCCGTCGTGGAGTACATCCACCCGGATCAGTTCGAGAAATATCGGACCTTAGCCTTGCAAAAAGGGTTCAAACATGTGGAAAGTGCTCCACTTGTTCGCTCTTCTTATCATGCAGAGAAGCATGTATGATAAGAGATCGCAGAACAATTTCCGTTCCAAAATTGTTCTATTAGAAAGTGAAAAGGAACAAGGGTGATTATGAACAGAGTAAAGAAAGGTTGGGAAAATCAAGCGGTCGGCATTGTGCCGTTGCTGTTGTTTTTATGGTTGGATAACTATCTCCCATACATTGAGGCGTACACCATCTCGGCATTGTGTTGCCTCATTGCTCTTTTTGCCATTCAACTTTGGGGAAAAGAGAAGCTTTACTCGTTCACGTTACTGCCCTCGGCTGCCACCTTTTTGTTGTATGCTTTGTTCATATTGGCCATACCCACTAAACAGATATTCGTCGTCAACACGCCGCTTATCGTCGAAATTTTTTTGGTGGTATCCTTGATCTTCATCCGCTTTTCGAAGAAAACAATCTTGCGTCGTGCCCGCAATGCGCAAGAACCCGTATTCTTACGAGCCCATTCCATTACATCACTGAACGAATTCTTCTTCGTGGCATTATTGTTTCAAAACCTATATACGCTGCACCTCTTCACTATCATTCTGTACAGTATCATGCCCGAACCGATGCAAAGCACTCGGCTATCGGAATTCTTTTATCGAGATTTGGGGCTGATCATTGGCTTCGTCGTTATCGTCTACGAGCAGATTCGCCTCTTGATGGTGCAAGGACGATTGAAAAAAGAGATGTGGTTGCCTGTTTTGAATGATCAAGGGAATGTCATTGGTTGCATCGCCTACTCCGTCAGTCGTCTGCTTCCGAAGAAATACTACCATCCTATTGTCCGCGTGGCTTTGGTTTATAAAGGAATGCTCTACTTGACCCAGCGCAATGCCCACAGTTGTGTCTCAGCGTCCATGCTGGACCATCCGTTCAACAAATATGTCTTGTTCCGACAAAGTATCGACCAAGCGCTAGCAGAGTGCCTTACTCCTTTGGAAGGGAAGGGAGACAAAATCCATCCGCGGCTACTCATTCGTTATACATTCGAGAACAATACTGTCAAGCATCAAGTCTCTTTGTTTGTCGTATGCATCCGAAACGAGCAACTCCTCGAAAAATTCACCAAAGAACACAAAGGGAAATTTTGGTTCGCTTCACAGATTGAAGAGAATCTACATACATGCCTCTTCTCTGAATACTTTGAAAAAGAGTTTTCTTATTTGAAGAACACCATCCTACTGGCCGAGAATTTTTCTTGCCAGGATGAGCACAAAGAAGCATAAGTTCCCCCAAACATAGTCAAGACATTACCGCATCCCCAGCTCAATGACTTCAAGATCCTTTATCTTGTCATTGTCGATCATGAAGCGAACCAGCGTGCGTACCTGATGAATGCCGCTCTTGCCTGCAGCCCCGGGATTGATAAGCAAACAGTGCAATGTCGAGTCATTGACAACTTTCAACAGATGGGAATGGCCACAAACAAAGAGCATCGGACGAGTATCATACAGTTCTTTGCGAATCTCCGGGTTATATCGTCCGGGATAGCCTCCGATGTGTGTCATCATCACCCGGACATTTTCCACTTGAAAATGCGCCACTTTCGGAAAATCCAAACGTAGTTCCCCTCCGTCAATATTGCCATAAACGGCACGAAGCGGCTTGATTTGCTTCAACCGATCAGCTATAGCGATAGAACCGATATCGCCCGCATGCCAAATCTCATCACATTCCGAGAAATATTTTTCATATTTATCGTCCCAATATCCATGTGTGTCTGACAATAGACCTATTCTTTTCATGAGCTCTTATTTTCTCAAACAAAAATAAGGATTTTCCACTATTGCCAAGAAGTATATCACGAAAAAAGTGGCATATAGGCATGAAACAGCATATGGCTAAGCGCCCTTCCACAAAAAACATCCGTTTTCTGAAATAGTTTCTCGTCATGAAACTACAGTTTACTCCCGAACAAACTGCAGTTTACTCGGCATGAAACTGAAATATAGTACCATGATATTTATGATTGTTTCTGCAGAAAATAAACAATCATTCTCGTGTTTTGGAAAGATGTTCTTGAAAAAGGTGGCATCTGAAGCCTATTTATAATATAAAGTAAAAGCGCCCCCGGCGAAATCACATCGACGGAGGCGCTTGAATAGTTTAACACATTAGAAAAACATTACTAACAACTAATATTTAGGCCATTTATCCTAACCTAAAGGGCACAGTAAGGACGTATCGCTACGGGGTACCGTACCTCTCCTTTATTTAAATTATGCGCTAAAAAACAATGTGCTGATTTTACTAACCCACGAGTAAAAGCAACTAAAAATGAAATGGCAGGTCTTCTGACTGACTCCCATCTTGAAGCCTTCCCGACGATTATTGTCAGTGGCAATGAGGTATTTCAAGATGTTTATAGAGCTTCACAGCAGCGGGACTGTCCGGGATTCTCACCCGATTCCCTTTTCATCTGAGCGGCGAATGTCCGTCTCAGAACCGATTTCAATCGCAAAGATAAATATTTTATTGAAATATGTATTCTCTGAACAAGATTTATTTGTTAAATATTCGAAGAATACTTTGGGGTAGGTGGCAAGTAAGAGGATTTATCTTTTCAAGGTGTGTTTTGGAGTCAATGCAGAGTGATTATCCGAGGGGTGTGCCCAAAACAATTGATTTCAGCACATCCCTCGGATTGATTTAATAGTTTCTTACGGGGAACTCTGCTATACGAAGTGTCGTACATCCGTATGGAATCAGTTCAATGCTTTCCTCTTCGCCATAATCTTGGCCTTGTTGTGTAAAATAAGCGATAGGGCCTGCCGAGCCGTTGACGGTAGTCCAATTGTTGAGTCTACGTGCCTTCGTTTTGATATGGACCGGAGCATTCTCAACATTCCATGGATAACCATTAAGTGCAGACTTCTCTACTACAAAATTAGCCTTGATATTCTCCGCAGAGAATGCGCGAGGCGAAAGAGCATAGTTCCATGGTGAATCGGAAGTGACCTCGTAATACCATTCGCCATAGGCTTTCACTTTGTCGGCTTCCATCTGTTTTTTCTCCCATTTCTCGTTCATTTTCAAGGCATAAAGCAACGGTCCGCGTTCAACAACTGCCCCATCGTCATACCATCTGCTTACGGCCACTTGCATAGGGAGTTGCACTTCCAACACGTCGCCTGCC
>CAVJQR010000092.1:1511-3629 GCA_963651605.1 Agathobaculum sp. | reverse complement strand
GGGCAATGCCACCCGGATAGTTGTCGACCTCGACGGCCTTACCATTGACTGTAAACGTTGCTCCTTCACACCATGATGGAATACGGAGATGGAATGGGAAGAAAGTCGGCTGACTTTTCTTTTCCGGATAGGAGACGGTAAAGCGCAAAGTCTCGTCAAAAGGGTAAGCAGTCTCTTCCTTTATGTTTACCGTCACCCCATTTGCGACTTTGGCAATCACTTCCGATGGCGCATAAACCAAGGCGGCTATACCATTGTCGGCCGTGGCATACCACAAATTCTGCACAAATTTCGGCCAACCTTGGTGGAGGTTAGAAGTACAGCAAGGGTAGCCGGTCAGCACACCGAACAGAATATCCATATCTTCATGCGGAGTAGAGAACTCACGCCATCGGCGGGTTACCTCCACTTGGTTAAACTGTTGATAGTATTGGCGGGCAGAATAGTCGTCTGTGACTTGCGTAGGCAGTGCGTTGTAGGTGACACGCTCCAAATAATCAGCCCAACGTGTGTCTCCTGTGATCTCTAAAATCTCTTCGAGAGAGTACATCATTTCAACAGCCGTGCATAATTCTGATCCGGCAGTTGGTTTGCCAAAACGCAACAATTCATCACCGCCCCACAAACCGGTCGGCAGTCCTATTGTATTGTGTATCTGTTTTATAGCCGATTCCATTGCTTGCAACTGCTTGGCATCTTTGTTTTGTTGGTAGTAGATCACCGGCTCCTTGAATCCTTGTGCCAGGTTTACACAATGCAGGCTGTGCTGTCGGCAAAGATGATCCTGATGGGCAAATATATCGGTCCAATCCAATGTCTGTTTATGAATGAGCTCTCCCAAATCCAATAGGTACTTGTCGCCCGTAATGTTGTACAACCAATACACCATCATCAGGTTGTCTCCTCCGCGCTGTTCACCCCAAAACGTCCAATGACCTAAGGGTGTTTGCGGCAACTTCTCCAGTTGGTATTTAAAATATTGGGTAAAGAAATCGATGATACGGGCATCGTTTGTAGCCGAGTAATACTGTTGCATGACTTTCATCATCACCATCTTCGGCCACCAATCGTGCGCATTGTCGCGTTGCAGACCGGCTTCATAAGGGCGATCCGTGTCAGGGCCGAAATAGCCATCCGCTTTTTGTGAAGCCAATGTCCATTCTATCCAAGGTTTGATCTTTTTGATCAGTTCGCTGTCGTTGAGTATGTAAGCCAAAGGAAGCAGGCCGTCAATCCAATACGGGCCCCTTTCCCACACATCTCCATCGCCACCGAGCCAACCATTCCGTTCACCCATGACTTGAGGGTAGATCTTGTCGAGGTTTCCGGTCATGCCTTTCTTCATTCGTTGCAGCTGGTCTTCCATCCATCCGCCGGGCCGGATGGCTCCTAACGGAAGTTCTATATAAGACTTCTGCAATAGCGGTTGCCTATTATTAATGTAGTTGCCGGACACCGCGGCATTCGATTCCTCGGAAGCAGTCGCCATTCCGCAGGAAACAGCCAAGGCAGACAGTCCAACAATCAGTGTTCTTACTTTTTTCATGGGTATAAAATTAATTGTTCGTGTAATCGATCCATACTTTCATAGGGCCGGCTTCTCTATTGTCCCAAGCATAATATGGGATCAACACAGCGGTTTTGTCACCATTGTGAGCATGAATTATTTTCATATCGCCGGGCAATATGCTGTCGCTTGCCAGTTCAAAAGCCGTGTTTTCGTCCAAATGCCATTCATTGAAGCCTGATTTGTTGTCAACTTCCTCCATACAATATACCAATGGTCCCCGTTGGATGGCTCTTTTCCCTTCATCTTCCTTGACGTGAGGATCAGCTGCGACCACCTTCACCGGCATTTCCATCTTCAATGTTAGCCGGTCTCCTGGTTTCCAATTCTCAACAACAGCATATCCCTTCTCTGTTTTTGCCGTTAATTCCTTGTCGTTTAGAGACAACGTGTACTTGTCGCACCATCCGGGGATGCGGATTCGGATCTCTTTGTCGACTTTCCGCTGTGCGTTGACGGTGATATTTACTTCGCCATCCCATGGATAATTTGTCTCTTCCTTAACAGCGACCTGTTGATTGTCTACATTAAATTGCGCATTATTGCCGATG
>CAVJQR010000092.1:0-1501 GCA_963651605.1 Agathobaculum sp. | reverse complement strand
CCATAGATGTAATTGCCCAACGAAGGCAAGAATCTTGAAACCTGACTCGGACAGCAAGCGCACCCGTACCATGCCTGTCGATGATGGTCGCCATGCGATTCCAAAGGGTTCACATAGAAAAATCTGTCGCCCGAGAGAGATATCCCCGCCAATGCGCCATTGTACATGGAACGCTCGAGAACATCCACATATTTCGAGTCGCCCGTAAATTGGTTCATGCGTTGGTTCCAATAGACCATTCCGACGGATGCACACGTTTCGCAATAAGCCTCCAAATTGGGCAAATCGTAATCTTCCGTAAAGCCTTCATTATGTTTCGAAGAGCCAATGCCACCGGTAATATACATGTTGCGCAACACGACATCGTCCCACAATTTGTTTAACGAATGAATATAGGCCGTGTCATGCTTCAAGGCTGCCACATCTGCCATTCCACAATAGAGATACATGCAACGAACCGCATGGCCGGAGATGCTTTCCAAGTCACGGACGGGGATAACATCCTGATAGTAGGCCGGATTCCATTCGCCCTCATCCCCCATACTTCCGTGGCCATGTCCGCGTTCTTCCAAGAGCCAATAGGCGAAATCCAAATATTTCTCCTCTTTTGTTGTCTGATACAATTTGACAAGGGCCAGCTCAATCTCTTCATGGCCGGGCACCCAATCTCTTTTACCGGGGCCAAAGATCGACATCATATGGTCGACCATCTTGATAGCAACGTCCAACAACTGCCGTTTTCCGGTCGCCTGATAGTAGGCAACGGCTGCTTCAATCATGTGGCCGGTGCAATACATTTCGTGCTTGTCCATGTTGGTCCACCGTTTGTCGAGCCCGGTCAATATATAATATGTATTGATATAACCGTCGGGTTGTTGGGCAGAAGCAATGTTGGCAATCCATTCGTCCGCTTTTGCTTCGAGAGCGCTGTCAGGATTGTTGATCAAGCTATAGGCGATACCCTCAAGGGCTTTATAAACATCGGAGTCGTCAAAGAAGATACCGGAATGCTTTCTTTCTCCTTTTGCCGCATTGATAAAATTCTGCATGCGCCCGGTTTGGTTCTCTATCTGATCGATGCAGACGGGCAATGTGGCCGAGACATGTTTCTCTAATCTGGGAGACCAAAACGAATCGTTGATTCTTACATTGGAGAAATCAACCTGATCGATCATTGTTAATGGGGTATTTTCCGCCTGCTCTTGCTTTTGAGCGGAGCAACAGCACAGTAACACTGCAGCTATCGGTAACAGAATGTGTCGTTTCATAGATTTGATGATTGTCAATGATTAAGTTGTCAAACGCAGAGCCTTCCCTACTGAATAGATGTTTCTACATGACCGACTCCCGTCTGTTTGCAATATTCGGAAAAATTTTTGACATGTACAATAGTGTAATAACGAAATTGGCCCCCTATTTTTTCCAAAAGCTTTTCCTGAAAAAACAGGGGTGTTTTCCGTTCAAAACATAGATGTTTTTTCTCCAAAACACCGGTGTTTTT
>CAVJQR010000091.1:8155-10196 GCA_963651605.1 Agathobaculum sp. | reverse complement strand
AATTTTCGCTAATCACCAATTTTTCAACGACTTATATTTCGTCGAACTCACGTTATATTACAACATATCAACCCTCTATTTTCTCCACTTGTTCCTCAAACATTTTTTTGTCTTTGGCCTTGTTGCGTACTTTGCTGCGATAATTGTAGATCGTAATCAGCGAGTAACGAAGGAAACGGGCTATCTTATTGCTGTCAGTAATCCCCAACCGAATCAGGGCGAAAATGCGCAATTCCGTTGAGAGCAGCTCATCATTCTTCGGATAAATATGCTCATCATCGCGAAGTAGCCGGTTGAACGACTCCACAAAATGAGGGAAAAGGCTCAAAAATGTCTCATCAAAGCTACGATAAAACTTTCCTCGCTCTTCTCCGATGAAGGCTTCCGACTTGATCGCCTTGAACAATCCCTTGATATCAGACGAGATAGCCAAATTCTCCAACGAGCGGCGATAGTTTTCCATCTTGTCCAAATACATTGAACATTGCTCCAAATAGTGCACCAACGAATCTTGTTTGATTGAATTGGCCAGCGATAATTCTTTATTGACCTCCGAAAGTTGCTTGTTCAAGTCGTTCAATTGCTCATTGATTCGGCTCGTTTCGCTACGAGCAACGCGCAATCGTTGCATCTGGCGATAGATATAAATCAATGCGACAAACAGGAAAAAAGCAAAAAATACAATAGCCCACATGAAGGCAGTCCGCACCCGTTCCTCACTTTGCGCCCGCATCTGATAGGCTTTGTCAATAATCGGGTAGGCTTGTGTGATACTGATAGCTCGAAAGCGAGCATTACAAAAAACAGCATCATCCATAGAACATTTTAAATAAGTATAGGCTCGCTCGATCTGCCCTTGCCTAAAAAGGAGAATTGCCAATTTATGAAGTGCCACATACTCCTTGATCGATAGCCGCAAATCGACTATAGCCGACTTGGCCAAATAGTATATTTCACGGTCAATGTTGCCCATTCCCTCATAAGCAGATGCCATATCGAAAGCTACCAGTCCCTCCAAATGGCCATGGAGTAGGGAAGAAGGTGTCTGCTTCAATAGCTCAATCGACTCGGTATATTCTTTCTGTTCGTTCGCACGGCCGGCAGAAAAGCGAATGAATTTTGGATTTTCTTTGTTGTAAAGCATCAACAAGGTGTCACGATAGGCATCTCCCATTTTTATATACTTCTCCTGTTCTTGGTCTGTCAATGAGTAGGCGGCCACCAAACTGCAGACAGAGTTGTAGAGAGACATGAACCGTTCCACTTCTTCGGAAGTCAAAGCCGAGCGGTTGATTGACTCGAGTGCATCGATCGCCTCCTTATACATACCCATGGTCGAGAAGAGTTCTGACTTGTTCATCCGCACTTCATTCATGGCATTCCACGACAATTTTGGCGCCAGGCGCTGTTGAAGGTTGACATAATGCATGGCAGAGTCTGTCTGATAATTGTAGTATGCTTGAAACAGTCGGCTATAAAGCTTGTACAAGACGGAATCGTTGCCGGCCAAAGGAATGCCGGCTTTCAGTTTTTGAAGGGTTTCTTCTTTTGCCTGGTCGTATTCTTGCCGATGTTCGATAGTCTTGTCCAACTCCTGCAGAACAGATTCGGCCGACTCCTCGTGCGAATCATTCTGCGCAAAAGAGGGGAGACTCACAAGCAAAAGAAGGAGCATACTACATAAATATGTCGGCCATGTTCTCATATTGGTATTATTTTCAACTCTACAAAGATAGACTATTTTTATAAATATAGGAAGCTATTTACTTTATTTCTTTTATATTTTTATGTCACAATGAAAATAGTATATCATTAATATACAAACTATTAAGTTTGTTATTCATTTATATTTCGCTTACTTTAATTATAAATAGTGTTTGAGGTCTCTATTTTTGTAGTGAAAAATAAATAAGACATTAAAAGGAATTACTGATAATCGTAGAAAAGATTGTGAGAATTAATACAAGGTTATCAAAAAAACTCTTTTTTTCATATAATATAATTTAGTGCTAACTTAAAATTTTTTCCTCTGCACTTGGCC
>CAVJQR010000091.1:0-8104 GCA_963651605.1 Agathobaculum sp. | reverse complement strand
ACGAGATGTAGGTAAGTGCAGGGGTTTCTTTTTTCAAATACTTTTACTATATTGCAGCCGCAAACGAAAAACAAGTTTTATGGACAGAGAATACAAATCGAAAGTAGGGTGGTATTACCACCTAATCATTCTGATCATGGCGGCCAGCACGGTGCGCTCATTCATTGTCAAAGGCAGCCCCGTCACTATGATTCTGCTGTTATTGGCCACATTGCTGTGCATCCATATTCTATTGACGACACGGTATCGCATTACGGCAGACGGCTATCTGATTGCCCATTGCAGTATCTTTCCCGAAAAGAAGATCAAAATTGAAGAGATCAGCGCCGTAGAAGTGACGGTATTACCCGTCTCAAGCTATGCACTCTCGTTGGATCGGCTGATTATATACAAAGGAAACACCCAATGGCTCTTGATCTCGCCAAAGAACAAGCAGGATTTTGTGCGCAACCTTCGGAAGATCAACCCGGAAATCCAAATCAAAGATCCGCAAATTAGTTGATTCACAACAAACACATATTAAATCTAAAAACATGAAATACGACGTAGCTATCATCGGCGGTGGGCCGGCCGGCTATACGGCAGCCGAAAAATCCGCCAAAAATGGATTATCAACCATCCTATTCGAGAAGAATGCATTAGGAGGAGTATGTCTAAACGAGGGGTGTGTCCCAACAAAGACCTTGCTCTATTCCGCCAAGACCTATGACATGATCAAGCATGCATCGAAATATGCGGTAACAGCAGAGAACCCCTCATTCGATTATTCGAAAATCATCGCACGCAAAAATAAAGTCGTAAAGAAACTGACGGCCGGCATCCGAATGAAGATGAAAGAGGCCGGGGTAGAGGTTGTTGCCGCAGAAGCATATATACAAGGACGAGAAACAGACGGCACAATCACCATCACGGCCGGAGAAACATCCTACGAAGCTGCCCATCTCTTGATCTGTACCGGCTCAGAAACGGTTGTTCCTCCTATCACGGGCCTGGCTGAAACAGCTTATTGGACAAGCCGAGAAGCGTTGCAAAGCAAGGAGCTCCCTCAATCGCTGATTGTTATCGGCGGTGGGGTAGTAGGCATGGAGTTCGCAGCTTTCTTCAACAGCATGGGGGTAGAAGTACAAGTTGTTGAGATGCTGGACAAAATATTGGGCCCGATGGACCGCGAACTGTCGGAAATGCTTCAGGCAGAATATACCAAACGTGGCGTGAAATTCCACTTGGGATGTAAAGTGACAGCCGTTCACGAATCGGAAGTAACCATCGAAAAAGAGGGAGAAGTTTCCACTTTACAAGGCGAAAAGATTCTGTTGAGCGTTGGCCGTCGCCCCATCACCAAAGGCTTCGGTCTGGAGAACTTAGGTGTCGAGCCCTATCGCAATGGCATAAAAGTCAACGAATTTATGCAAACATCCTTGCCCAATGTCTATGCTTGTGGAGACATTACGGCCGTATCACTCTTAGCACATACGGCAGTTAGCGAAGCAGAAACGGCTATCGACCACATCATCGGCTACCCACATGCCATGAGTTACAAGGCAATTCCAGGGGTGGTGTATACCAATCCCGAAATTGCAGGTGTAGGAAAAACAGAAGACGAGCTGAAAGCGGCCGGCATTCACTACGAAATCAAGAAAATTCCAATGGCTTTCTCCGGACGTTTTGTGGCTGAAAACGAGATGGGTAACGGCATTTGCAAACTGATTTTGGCAGAAGATGGTACACTTATCGGAGCGCATTTGCTGGGCAATCCTGCCTCCGAATTGATTGTTATCGCAGGTATCGCTATCGAAAAAGGAATGAAAGGGGAGGAGCTGACTCGTTTCGTCTTTCCTCATCCTACGGTAGGCGAGATCATCAAAGAAGCCTTGTCGTAAATAATTGACAATATTTTCTCCTTGAAGCAAAACAAACGCTTCAAGGAGAATAATTATCTATCTATCAATAATTTATAATACATCCAAAATCTTTTTTATGAAAACGCTTAGTAGTTAGATGAATCAATATTTCATTTTTAATTTCTACCTTTGTAAAAAATAAAAACGAAAGCCTTATGCAAACAATACACATCAATAGTTTAGACACCATCCGTAGTGCCGCCAAAGAATTTATCCATGGAATGGACGACCGTACCGTCTTCGCTTTCTACGGCAAAATGGGAGCCGGCAAGACCACTTTCATCAAAGCTATCTGCGAAGAATTGGGTGTAGAAGACGTCATTAACAGCCCAACGTTCGCCATTATTAACGAATACCGTTCCGATACGACCGGCGAATTGATCTATCACTTCGACTTTTACCGTATCAACAAACTGAGCGAAGCGGAAGATATTGGAACAGAAGATTATTTCTACAGCGGTGCTCTTTGCTTCATCGAATGGCCGGAAAAGATCGACGAACTGCTTCCTGGCGATGTAGTAAACGTAACAATCACCGAAAACGAGGACGGAACACGCACCGTAGTTGTCGAATAATTTTCAAAAAGAAGCCATGGAACCATCAGAATATTTTATCCTGATCTTATTCATTGCCCTTGGTCTGTTCTCTCTCATTGCCGCCATTTTCAACATCGATTGGTATTTCAAGACAGACGGCGCCAAGACTTTTGTGCGTTGGTTCGGGCGCAATGGCGCACGCATCTTCTATGCCTTGTTAGGAATCGCCCTAATAACCTGCGGCATTCTCGGGTTGCTGTATTGGTAGGGTTTGTATAGAGGAAAAAATGCTCGGCATGATTTCGAAAAAACTTCGGCATGATTATAAAAAAAGCTCGGCATGAATTGAAAAAATCATCGGGAGCTTTTTTCAAGACAAATATAAGTAAAGGGCTAAGCCATAATAGCGTTATTACGACTTAGCCCACTATCATTTATTGAGCAATCCTCATAGAATGAGAGGAATTACCAACCGGGATTCTGCCCCAGTGCCGGATTTTGTGTCAAATCGCCGGCCGGAATCGGATTGAAATAAAGTTTGTCGTTCCATGTTCTCTTTTGGAATGGCATAAACAGCAGGGTATGACCGTCTTCACCCAGCTGATAACGGTTTTGTGAACCATTCGAAAGAGTAGGACCAACATATAGATAATAAACGCCGGATTGCTTTTGATCATCCGGATAGTTATTGTTCAATGTAAAGCAGATGTCAGCATTTCCGTCCTCATCCAAGTCATAAGGCTTTTCCAATTCGGGAATATAGACGCCATCCCAATCGTATTCCACCAATTTTCCTGCTTTCCAACGGCAAATATCAAACCATTCAAAGCCCTCCAATGCCAGCTCGATTACGCGTTCACGACGGATCTCCAACAAGGTTGGATCACTAAGATCCGGATAAAAGCGTTGCTGCAAATAGGTATCAACTTTCGATGGTTTTTGCGTTGTTCCCGACGTGATGCCGGCACGTTCTCTTAATTTTCCAACTGTCATGGCCCAATCGGCATCGGTCAATGTACCCAATTCGGCCTTTGCTTCGGCATAGTTCAAGAGCACCTCGGCGTGACGGAACACGACAATATTGTTATCACAAACATCAACATTGTCATATTGGGTATCCTGTATGGTAAACTTGCAGACATGGTATCCCGTTAAAGTGATGGAATAATCAGGAGCTGCTGCAACTTCTTCGCCATTTGTCAATCGTTTGTAGCCTGGTGTTCTGATTGTTTGAGACAGACGTGCATCACGATTCTTGCATTCTTCGGTAAATGATTCTGTTGCATAATTTGCCTTGTCGGTATAGAAACTTCCGTCCCGCATCAGATAAGTATTTACAAACGAGCGGGTAAAGCTTGGACAAGAACTCAATGTTGAGGATGTCCATATACGATTTCCCCAATGAACAACACCCAAAGAGCCATCAAAAGTCGTAGCATATAGCACCTCTTCCGATATCGGTTGCTTAGCCAAGAACAATGCTTGATATGATTTTTCAACCCCCTCGCCGGTATATATAGAATAGCCACTTTCGATAACATACTGTGCTGCGCTTACAGCTTCGTTCAACCATTCAGCAGCCGTCGACTGCAAGCCGTACTCACTATGGTATTTCCTGAAAGTTCCTTCCCAAAGACATACTCTCGATTTGAAAGCCGCCGCCACAGCACTTGTCACGGTCGAAGCACTTTCATCGCGACGAGTTGAAATATTACTGATGGCAAAATCCAAATCTTCTTTGATCTTCTCCACGATAGTCGTCCGATCATCCCGCCCTGCATACAGCAAAGGATCATCCACTTCCAAGGGATGATCTACCCAAGGGAGGTCTCCAAACTTCAGCATCATGCCGAAATAAAAGTAAGCACGGAAGAAGCGCGCGATACCCAGATAGTTGTTTCTTACCTCTTCCGAGACAGCGTCATTATTACAATTCTGAATAAAATAGTTGATGTTGCGCAATGTCTCCCAATTCCATCCACTACTCTCTTCAGCACTGAACGCATTCTCGGTCAGATAGCGAATAGTATGGTTGACAGCAAAGTAAAAATTATTTTCGTCATAGGAGATGGTTGAACTTGGAAATACATTATAAAATGAATTGGTATACATGTTCAAACCGGTTTCTGTTCCGAATATCGGCTCTTTTCCAACCTGGGCTTTCGGCAATTCTTCCATGCTGCAAGCGGTAAGGGCGAGAGCAAATGCCGCATATATTAATCTTTTCATGATATTTTCTTTTTAGAATGTTACTGATAAACCTACACTCATACTTTTCAGAAGTGGATAGCTATATGACTGTCCACCATTAGAAATAATAGAATTTGTGCCACCGTTGTCGCTCACCATCGACTTCGATTCAGAGTCTTCACCATAGATATTGGCAACATCGAAGTTCTTGGTATGTTTATACAATGGAGACCATGCCCAAAGATTCTCGGCTGATATATAAATACGGGCCGCCTGCATCTTTGCTTTCTCTGTCCATTTCTTCGGGAAATTATAACCAAGTTGTAAGTTCTTCAAGCGGATGTAGGCCACATTTTGCAGGTACTTTGTCTGAACGACTGATAGTTCGCGCGTATTTTGCAATGCCACATAACCTCTATAACGTGGGAAATAAGCATCCGTATTGTCTTCTGTCCAAATATTACCAATCATCGAAGTCGGAATATTATTGTACGGACGATTGTATTGACCCCAGAAGAGAGCATTGTCGGTTCCCGGCCACCAATCTTGTTTACCTACGCCCTGAAAGAAAGCCGAGAAGAAGATTCCATTCCAGTCTGCACCTAAATTCACGCTGTAAGTATAGCGAGGAGTAGAGTTTCCTATCACCTTACGGTCGCCCGAATCTCCTACACGATTGGTACCATAGTCGATTTTTCCGTCACCATTCAAATCCTTGAATTTGATATCACCCGGCAACCATGTTCCCGAATTGGAGGCAAAGTAGAGACTTTGATCTGCATGATTCTTAATATCTTCTTCAGAAGTAAAGAATCCTTCCGTTTCATATCCCCAAATCTCGCCCAATGTCATTCCTTCGTAATAGTCACATCTGGCATCGTTGTAACTTCCTATGAATTTATCGGGATTGTTGTATTTATCAATTTTTGAAGTATAATCGGCCAACGTAAAACGAATATCATAATTGAAAGGCTTCTCTGCTACCGTAAAACGATCGCGCCATGTCAATGAAATTTCCCAACCTCGGGTTGTCATATCTGCATAGTTTCCTTTCGGGGCGGTCGCTCCATACAATGCCGGTAGGGTAGCTCCGATGGTATACATATCGGTTGTCTTACGAATATAATAGTCGCCGCCTACACGCAGTCGGCCATCCAACAAGCCCATATCCGCACCAATATTGGTGGTCGTGGAGGTTTCCCAAGTCAAGCCATCCGGAATAATCGTCGGAGAGTTCGTATATTGGTTCAGCTGTCCGTTGATCAATCTCGTCATTTGACGGATACTGAACAACTCTTGGTAAGCATAAGCCGCCACATTACCGTTACCTAACGACCCATACGACGCACGAATCTTCAAATCAGAGATGGCTTTTGGCGAAACTTTCCAGAATGGTTCTTGTGAAACGCGCCAACCGGCTGATACAGAAGGGAAGAAAGCCCATTGTTGATTTGTCGGGAAACGGCTCGAACCATCGAGGCGCCCGTTGAATTCCAACAGATAACGGTCATTAAAGGCATAGTTGAAACGGAAGAAACCACCCGCAATGCGCCATTTTGTATAGTCACTACTCAGCTCGACGCCGCTACCATTGGCCATGTTTATGTTCTCTGCATCTTCAAAGATGAGGCCATTTCGTCTTTCTTTGTTATACTCATAGATGGATTGCTCGTAGTTATAACCGATCATCCCCTTGAAATCATGCACCTTATTGAACACCTTCGAATATTCGGCATAGATATTTGTTGCCAAATAGCGCGTCAATGCATCCGTCACCATGTAGTCGTTTGTCGACGAACCCAAGTAGGCAATCGTACCGGGAGCCGAGCTATAAGGCACCGGTACACGCTTCGTTGTTGAAGCATCGTCGGTATAGCGGAAGGTGATGTCTCCTTTTACCTTCAAAGCATCATTCAAGAAAGAGGCAGTAAACGAAGAAGTATTACGAAGTACCCGTTTGTTTTGGTCGGTACCATTCTTTCCATACCAAAGGTCGCCCACGCTGTAGGCAGCGGCCATGGTCAATGTTCCATCCGGATTGAACATCGGGCTCATCGGTTGGGCTTCACTTTCCAAACCATACCAAACATTACCATCGGCCACCGTCAACGGATTGTGGTATTGCATTTGATTGAATTCGAAATTGTTCTCCACCTTCAACCATTTGTATATCTGGGCCGAACCTTTAGCGCGCACATTAAACATATCATAGTCGTCGCTATTGTAACTGAACAAGCCCTCTTGCCCGTAATATCGTCCCGAAATCATGAAGTCTGCTTTCTCGCCTCCTCCTTGAATCGTCACATTGTGATCGTGTCCATAAGTATGGTCTTTGTATAAAAGATCGTACCAATCCGTATTAGCAAAGTATTGATATTGTCCGTTCGAGCCCACTACTACATCAGCTGCTCCCATTCCCGGCCGGTGATTGGCCAGTTCCTGATACCAAGAATCATTGAATTTTACGGCCTTATGAAACTTGGAAGGCATCGTAGAATAGTCATAAAATGCAGAATAGGCCTCGATATATCGGGTCGCATACTCATAAGAATCGGTCACCATATCCGGCACAACAGTCGGAGCCTTTACCGAGAAGTTTCCCGTATAGGTAACAGATGTACGCTCCTTGTTCGGATTCTTTGTGGTGATCAATACAACGCCAAAAGCACCGCGTGCTCCATAAATGGCTGCCGAAGAGGCATCTTTCAATACAGAAACACTGGCAATATCGTTGGGGTTCAACATAGCGGGATCACCCTCGACACCATCAATCAGCACCAAAGCACTACCACCTTGACCGATAGATCCTTGTCCACGTACTTGAAACTCAGACGAGCGGCTCGGTTTACCATCCGAAAGTGAAATATCCAAGTTGGGAATAGCACCTTGCAATCCCTGCGAGATGTTAGACATCGGACGGTTCTCAAACACCTCGTCCGTCACTTGTTCCACAGCACCGGTCAAGTTCACACGCTTTTGTGTGCCATAACCGACAACCACCAGCTCGTTCAAACTTTGTGATTCCTCTTTGAGTACGATTTCAAAATAACTCTTTCCTTTCGGAGATATTTGTTGGGTAAGATAACCAATATAACTTACTTCCAACGTCGCACTTGCCGGGATTTTGATTGAGAATTTTCCATCGATGTCCGTTGTTGTGCCGTTGGTTGTTCCTTTTTCAAGGATATTGGCTCCAATAATAGGTTCACCGGTCTTATCTTTAATAACACCGGTTACAACTCTTGTCTCTTGCTGCACACCGGGAACAGCACCAGATAGAGAGACAACGCTACTTTCATTTGTTACAGGTTGAGCAGCAAAACTGCTTCCTGCTAAGCAACACATTGAAAGTCCCACGGGGATCAATCTCGTTGCTTTTTTTAGGTTTGCGTTTTTCATATTGAACAAGTTTAAGTAACATAAAAGAACAATTCTTTTTTCTATGAGTAGTTTCCCGTTTATGGTCCCTTGTAGTTG
>CAVJQR010000090.1:0-10199 GCA_963651605.1 Agathobaculum sp. | reverse complement strand
TGCTGGTACTGTTCACAAAAGTGATCTCCACGTCCGGATGATTGATAAGCAGGCGAATCAATTCGCCTGCAGTATATCCTGCACCTCCTATTATGCCTACTTTGATCATATCTTTTCGTCTTTGTGGTTGTTGTAATAAACACGCAAAGGAGTTGACAATACCTTGATGAATCCTTTGGCATCTTCTGCCGTCCATCCTTTTTGCATTTCGCCATACTCGCCAAACTTCGTCTTAACCAAGTCGTCTTTCGACTCGACACCTACGGTTGAGAACGAAAGAGGACGCAATTCGAGGATTGCCGTACCGTTGACATTGCGCTGTGATTCCTGCAACATGGCTTCGATATCACGCATGACCGGCTCGAGGTATTCGCTTTCATGCAAGAACATTCCGTACCAGTTGGCTACTTGATCTTTCCAATATTGCTGCCATTTGCTTAATGTGTATTTCTCCAAGAAGCGGTGAGCGCCGATGATCAACATAGGTGCAGCAGCTTCAAACCCTACACGTCCCTTGATACCGATGATCGTATCGCCGACATGCATGTCGCGTCCAATGCCATAAGCCGCACCGATCTCTTCCACCTTTTGGATAGCCTTGATCGGATCGTCGAAGCGTTCGTCGTTGACAGCCTTCAATTCTCCTTTTTCGAAGGTGAGGCGTAACTTCTCCGAGCCGGTCTTTGTTACTTGTTTCAGGTAAGCCGATTCAGGCAATCCCTGGGCTGAGTCCAAGATCTCACCGCCACAGATGGAAGTTCCCCACAAGCCTACATTATATGAATACTTCAACTTGGTGAAGTCGGCTTCGAAGCCGTGCTCTTTCAGATAGTTGATTTCGTAGTCGCGGCTCAGTGCCATATCGCGAGTCAAGGTGATGATCTCTACATTCGGCGTCAACACTTGGAATGTCAAGTCGAAACGGATTTGGTCGTTGCCGGCACCCGTCGAGCCGTGGGCAACAGCATCTGCGCCGATTTCGTCGGCATAACGTGCAATGGCCAATGCCTGGAAGATACGCTCTGAACTGACGGAAATAGGATAGGTTCCGTTACGCAACACATTACCGAAGATCATGAACTTCAGACTCTTGTCGTAATATTCGCGTGTAACGTCGAGTGTTACATATTTGACAGCGCCCAACTTGTAGGCGTTTTCTTCGTTCTTCTTCAATTGTTCTGCGCTGAAACCGCCCGTATTGGCGCAAGCCGCATACACTTCATATCCTTTTTCTTTCGCCAAATACATTACGGTGAAAGAGGTATCCAATCCGCCGCTAAATGCGACTACAACTTTCTTTTTCATATTTATTATGTTGATTTTTTATTGTTACTTTTCTATTGTTGTTATTTTTCAGGTTGTCAAGACCATCACTCTTCATGATGAGCTTCCGGGTCGTACAACATGCCGGTGCAGATGCAGTAGCGTCGGTTGGTACGTTCGAGTACATCATGATTGATGCAGCCGTTACAGCCCCGCCAAAAAGCCTCGTCGTCTGTCAGATCGGCAAAGGTAACCGGAACATAACCCAGCTCGGTGTTCATCTTCATGACTGCCGCGCCTGAGGTAAGACTGAAGATCTTTGCATGTGGCCAGCGCATACGAGCCAGACTGAAGGTCATCTCCTTGATGCGTCGGGCTATACCCAATCCTCGAAAATCGGGGTGAACAATCAAGCCGGAGGTAGTGACATACTGTTTGTTTCCCCACGATTCAATATAACTGAATCCGGCGAACTTGTCTCCTTCCAAAGCAATGACGGCCTTTCCTTCTTTCATCTTCTGTGCCACATATTCGTGCGTTCTCTTGGCAATGCCCGTACCACGAACTTTGGCTGCCGCTTCAATTGTTTCCAATATGGTGTCCACATAAACCTCGTGAGCTGCCTCTGCAATCATCACGTCTATTTGTCTTTGTTGTTCCATTTATATAACTACCTTTTCCTTATATTTGTTCAAATAAAATGAGACAAAGCCTCTACGATGCTCTGTCGGGTATACCCCTCGCGCGGGATAACCAATATGGTATCATCACCGGCGATAGTGGCCAAAATCTCGGAGGGCGCATGGGCATCTATGTCCGATGCAATGCCCATGGCATAACCCGGCCGCGTCTTGATAATGGCCAGATTACCTGAGAATTCTATCTTGTGGTGAACGGCAATCGTAGGGGTGTGCAGTACATTGAAAGCCGCCAATTCGGGCAGTTTATAGAGATAATTTCCACAGGCATCGTGTACTTTGGCCACCTTGAGCTGGCGGATGTCGCGCGAGAGTGTGGCTTGTGTAACCGCAAACCCTTCTTCCTGCAACCGATTCATCAGCTGTTCTTGGTTTTCGATGGCCTCATTGCTGATGATTCGGCAAATCGTCTCCAAACGTTCTTTCTTTGTACTCATTATGTATAAATATTCAATTGGACGGCAAATTTAAGCTTTTTCTTTTGAATAAATATGCAATTCTCATCTTTTTTTCTGATAAAAAATATAAAAGATGTAGTGTGTTGCCTGATTTTCTTCGAGCACTTGGCGAAAACGTCCCCACTGTGAGAAAAAACGGACGGCAGCTTATGGAAAATAACATCTGAAGAAACTGCAGTTCATTCGGCATGAAACCGGAGTTTTATGCCGAGAAAACTTTTCAAAACTCGAGATCTGCTTGAAAATAACCGCCGATGAATGAAGCGCAGATTCTTCTTGAATCGAGATGATGTATTTGACTTTTGAAATTGACGAAAATGTGAATAAACAAGTATAAACGCGAACTTTTTCTTTGTATATGTCTGAATTTAATATAAATTTGTTACATTTGCACTTCAACTATCAGTGATGTGTGAAAAATGAATGTAGCAATTATAAAATACAATGCCGGCAACATCTATTCTGTCGATTACGCCTTGAAGCGGTTGGGGATTACTCCGACGATTACAGACGACAAAGCGTTGCTGCAGAAAGCCGACAAGGTGATCTTTCCGGGGGTGGGCGAAGCATTTACTACGATGGAGTACCTCAAGGCGCACCAACTGGTGGAGCTGATCAGAGGGTTGCAGCAACCCGTGCTGGGCATCTGCTTGGGCATGCAGTTGATGTGCCGCCATTCGGAAGAGGGCGACGCTGATTGCTTGGGGATATTCGATGTGGATGTGAAACGATTTGTCTCGCAAAAACATGAAGACAAGGTGCCCCATATGGGATGGAATACGATATTCAACGTGCGCGACGGCTTGTTTACGCCCGAACAAGAGCAGCAGTTTGTCTACTTCGTACATAGTTATTATGTGCCGCTGAACGCTGCCACGGCTGCCACGACCGACTATATTCTGCCATTCAGCGCTTCATTGCACAAAGATAATTTCTACGCCACTCAATTTCATCCTGAAAAGAGTGGGGAAGTAGGCGAAAAGATATTGAAAAACTTCTTAAATTTGTAGCAGCATGATCGAGTTGATACCGGCTATAGATATGATCGACGGGAAATGTGTTCGTTTGACGCAGGGCGATTACGACACACGAAAGGTCTACAACGAGGATCCCTTGGAGGTGGCTCGACAGTTTGAAGATGCAGGCATTACGCGGTTGCATATGGTCGACTTGGACGGTGCCAAGGCTGGACATATAGTCAACTATCGCATTTTGGAACGGGTGGCATCGCATACGGCGCTGACGATCGATTTCGGCGGAGGCCTGAAAAGCGATGACGATCTTCGCATTGCGTTCGATTGTGGGGCACAGATGGTGACCGGCGGAAGCATTGCGGTAAAGCAACCCGATAGTTTTTTGGCTTGGCTTGCCCGCTATGGAAATGAACGGATTATCCTTGGAGCCGATGCGAAGGATAAGAAAATCGCCGTGGGTGGTTGGATGGAAGGAACAGCTATCGACCTCATTCCATTCGTGAAAGAGTATCACGAGAAAGGCGTGGCGAAGATCATCTGCACGGACATCGCACAAGACGGCATGCTGCAAGGACCTTCGGTCAAGCTTTATCAGGAGATACAAGCAGAAGTGCCCGGACTTTATGTAATTGCAAGCGGAGGAGTCTCTTCGCTTGGCGACTTGGAGCAGTTGGAAGAAGCCGGCATTCCTGCGGCCATCTTTGGCAAAGCCATTTACGAAGGCCGCATCGGACTGAAAGAATTGGAAACATTTATCATTCAAAGAAGATAAGCGTATGTTGGCAAAAAGAATTATTCCTTGTTTGGATATCAAAGACGGGAAGACCGTCAAAGGAGTCAATTTTGTCAATTTTCGAGATGCCGGCGATCCGGTCGAGTTGGGGGCGGCCTATAGCAAGGCGGGAGCCGACGAGCTCACCTTCCTCGATATAACCGCTTCGCACGAGGGGCGCAAGACTTTTACCGAGTTGGTGCAGAAAGTGGCGGCCCATATCAGCATCCCATTTACGGTGGGAGGCGGCATCAACGAGTTGGACGATGTGAAGCGTCTTTTAGGGGCGGGGGCCGACAAGGTCTCAATCAATTCGGCGGCCCTCCGTCGTCCGCAATTGATCAACGAGATTGCTTCCCATTTTGGTAATCAGGTGTGTGTCGTCGCTATCGATGCCCGCCGGGAAACCGACGGATGGCGTTGCTATCTGAACGGGGGCCGCATCCCGACGGAGCGCAACCTGTTCGAATGGGCTCGCGAAGCCGAAGAGCGGGGTGCCGGAGAAATACTCTTCACCAGCATGAGTCATGACGGTGTGAAGGAGGGGTATGCCAACGAAGCCTTGGCGCGTTTGTCGGACGAGTTGCACATTCCGGTCATTGCCTCGGGCGGGGCCGGAAAAATGTCGCATTTCAAAGATGCTTTTGTCGAAGGAAAGGCGGATGCGGCATTGGCTGCAAGTGTATTTCATTTCGGAGAGATCAACATTGAAGAATTGAAGCTATATTTGCATGCTGAAGGAGTTAATGTGAGATTATAAAAGAATTAGCATAAGATGAAATTGGATTTTGAAAAAATGGGCGGTTTGATTCCCGCCATTATTCAAGACAATATGACAAATAAAGTCTTGATGTTGGGCTTCATGAACGAGGAAGCTTATCAGAAAACTATTGAAACGAACAAGGTTGTCTTCTTTAGTCGCACAAAACAACGTTTGTGGATGAAGGGCGAAACCAGTGGAAATACATTGCAGGTCGTATCCATCACTCCTGATTGTGACCAAGATACGTTGCTGATCCGTGCAATCCCTGCCGGCCCTGTATGCCATACCGGTTCCGGAACATGCTTTGGCGAGAAGAACGAAGAGGATGTCATGTTCTTGAAATATTTGCAGAATTTCATCGAACGTCGCCGTATGGAGATGCCCGAAGGTTCTTATACTACTACATTGTTCCAGAAGGGAATCAACCGAATGGCGCAGAAAGTGGGCGAAGAGGCGGTGGAAACTGTCATCGAAGCTACGAACGGATCGGAAGATCGTTTGGTATATGAGGGTGCCGACTTGCTTTATCACTTGATAGTTTTGCTGACAAGCAAAGGTTTGCGTATTGAGGATTTGGCCCGCGAATTAATGAAACGTCATAAATAATGGAAAACAATATTTTGCTTGAGCTGGAACAGGTCGGCATTTGCCGACATGAGAATGTGGTGTTGCAGGATGCTTCATTCCGGTTGCAAGCAGGCGAATTTGTCTACGTCATTGGCAAAGTCGGCTCCGGCAAGAGTAGTTTGCTGAAAGCCTTGTATTGCGAAGTGCCCATCATGAGCGGAAAGGCTATGTTGATGGACTATGACTTGACGCGGATCAAACGGAAGCATATTCCATTTCTGCGTCGCAAATTGGGTATTGTTTTTCAAGATTTTCAATTGTTGATGGACCGTTCTGTAGTCCGCAATCTCGAGTTTGTGTTGCGAGCGACCGGATGGCGGGACAAAAATGCCATTCACAAACGCATCGACGAGGTGCTGAGTCAGGTCGGAATGCAGAATAAAGGTTATAAAATGCCCCATGAATTGTCGGGCGGTGAGCAACAACGTGTGGTGATTGCCCGGGCATTGCTCAACACTCCTGCCATCATCTTGGCAGACGAGCCGACCGGCAACTTGGACCCTGAGACAAGCGGCCAGATTGTTCAGTTGTTGCATGACATTTGCAAGAAAGGAACAGCCGTGATCATGACGACCCACAACTATACGTTGGTCAATAACTATCCGGCAAGAATCGTGAAATGCGAGAATGCCAGTCTACATGATGTGGATAAATAAATTATTCGTACATTTGTAGCCGATCCAGTTTTTTGAATAAATAAGTTATATTATAAGGTAAAAGAAATGAAAGTATTAAAGTTTGGCGGTACCTCTGTGGGATCTGCACAGAGAATGAAAGATGTTGCAAAACTGATTGTTGGCGAAAAAAACATCGTGGTATTGTCTGCTATGTCCGGAACAACCAACTCATTGGTCGAGATCTCTGACTATTTGTACAAGAAGAATCCCGACGGAGCGAATGAGGTTATCAACCAGTTGGCCCGCAAATATGCAAAACATGTAGAAGAACTGTACAGCACAGACGAATACAAGGCCAAGGCTCGTGATTTGATCGCATCGCATTTCGACCAAATTCGTTCTTTCACGAAAGATTTGTTTACCTTGTTTGAAGAGAGAATTGTATTGTCGCAAGGTGAATTGATCTCGACCGGCATGATGAATTTGTATTTGAATGAGCAAGGTGTTCATTCGGTATTGCTTCCTGCTCTCGATTATATGCGCACCGACAAGAATGCTGAACCGGATCCTGTCTATATCAAGGAGCATCTTCTGAAACTGTTGGACGAGAATCCTGAGGCAGATCTCTATATTACGCAAGGATATATTTGCCGTAACGCATACGGCGAGGTCGATAACTTGCAGCGTGGCGGTAGCGATTATAGCGCTTCGTTGATAGGTGCGGCCATCAATGCTTCCGAGATTCAGATCTGGACCGATATCGACGGTATGCACAATAATGACCCGCGTTATGTAGAAGGTACTACACCTGTTCGTAATCTCAATTTTGAAGAAGCGGCAGAACTGGCTTATTTCGGTGCGAAGATCCTGCATCCGACTTGTATTTTGCCGGCGAAGGTCAACAACATCCCTGTCCGTTTGTTGAATACAATGCAACCGGAAGCGCAAGGCACATTGATCTCGAACGAGATGGAAAAAGGAAGCATCAAGGCCGTTGCTGCGAAAGATAATATCACTGCCATCAAGATCAAGAGCGGACGTATGCTGTTGGCTACAGGCTTTTTGCGTAAGGTCTTTGAGATTTTCGAAGACTATCAGACCCCGATCGATATGATAACGACATCGGAAGTTGGCGTATCGGTTACAATCGACAACTGCAAACATTTGGACGAGATCTTGAACGACTTGAAGAAGTACGGTACGGTTACGGTCGACGAAGATATGGTCATCATTTGTGTGGTCGGTGATATGGAATGGGACAACATCGGTTTCGAGTCAAAGATCATCCAGGCCATGCACGATGTTCCCGTTCGTATGATCTCATATGGCGGAAGCAACTACAATGTGTCGTTGTTGGTGAAAGCCGCAGACAAGAAGCGTGCTTTGCAAGCCTTCAGTGATCATTTGTTTACCAAGAAATAATTTTGCCGAAATAATGGGGTTGGGGCGGGATGACTGTGTGCAGTCTCTTCGGCTCAACCCTTTTTTATCAATGGAAATACAATAAAGAATATTATGTTAAAGGGAACATTTCCTATCGAAAAATTTTCATCGTTAGAGACGCCATTCTATTATTATGATATGGAACTCTTGCAAAAAACACTGGATGTCATCAATAGTGAGTCGGGTAAATACGGCTGTTTTCATGTTCACTATGCCATCAAAGCTAATGCCAATCCACGTATTCTCTCTTTGATTGCCGCCAACGGATTGGGCGCTGATTGTGTGAGTGGTGGCGAAGTGCAAGCGGCTATCGAAGCAGGCTTCCCTGCCGACAAGATCGTTTTTGCAGGAGTAGGAAAGGCTGATTGGGAAATCAACTTGGGATTGGAGAAGGATATCTTCTGCTTCAACGTTGAATCGTTGGCCGAACTTCGTGTGATCAATTCATTGGCTGCTGCCAAAGGGAAGATTGCTCGCATTGCTTTGCGTATCAATCCGGAAGTGGATGCCCATACGCATGCCAAGATTACAACCGGCATGAAAGAAAACAAATTCGGTATCAACTTGAGCTTGCTCGGTGGGGTACTGGATGAATTGGCAACAATGTCGCATGTCAAGCTGATAGGTATCCATTGTCATATCGGATCGCAGATCACAGATATGTCGGCATTCCGCAATTTGGCCATTCGACTGAATGAGATTCAGGACGATTTGGAGGCACGTGGCATCCGCGTGGAGAACATCAACTTGGGCGGAGGCTTGGGTATTGATTACTACCATCCGAACCATTTGCCGATCCCTTCGTTCGATAATTATTTCGCCGTGTTTGCTTCGTTGTTGAACCTTCGCGAAGGTCAGCAGGTTCATTTCGAGCCGGGCCGTTCGGTTGTGGCACAGTGCGGTACATTGATCTCGCGTGTGCTCTATGTGAAAGAGGGCGAGGTGAAGAAGTTTGCTATCCTCGATGCCGGGTTTACGGATCTGATTCGTCCGGCCATGTACGATGCTTACCATCGCATCGAGAATATCTCCAGCGATGAAGAGGTGGAAATCTACGATGTGGTAGGGCCTATCTGTGAATCGTCGGACGTGTTCGGCAAGGACGTTGAGTTGAACTGCGCACACCGTGGCGATTTCTTTGCGCTTCGTTCGGCCGGTGCCTATGGCGAGATCATGGCTTCGCAATACAATTGTCGCCGGTTGCCGAAAGCATATTATTCAGATCAAATATAATTTACGCTATGTTGTCGATCGATTTTAGCCCACTGGAGTGGTACTTGGCAGGAGTATCGGCAGCGTTGTTTTTCATACTCCTGTTCTATTGCCTTTGGTTTTATGTCCGCCCTTTCAGACGGAGTAGAATACAGAAGACGATAGGGCAGGAGCTTGTTGATATGCCGCCCGTCTCAGTGATTCTCTATTTGCAGGACAATGTCCGAGCTTTCGAGCAACACCTTGTGGCATTTCTTACGCAAGACTACCCTAAGTATGAGGTGATCGTGGTGACGGACGGCGTACCTGAAGAGTGGATCAATCTTCTCAGTGAGCAGAAAAAGCAATATCCGCATCTCTATTTTACATCCATTCCTAAAGAGGCACGTTTCATCAGCAAGAAGAAGTTGGCCCTGATGCTGGGCGAGAAAGCGGCCCATCATGAGCGGATGTTCTTCTCGGATCTGACGGTTGAGCCTATGGGGCCTCATTGGTTGCAGGCCATGATGCAGACCCTTCCGGCTGATCGTCCGATGGTGTTGGGACTTACTTCCTATCCTCATACCGACAGCTTGAAGAACCGCCTGTTGGGGGTGGATCATTTGCGCTATACATTGCAGTTCGCCTCAGCCGCATTGATGGGGCATCCCTATAATGGTACGGGAAAGAACTTGTCGTATACGAAGGAACTTTTCTTTGCCAATAAAGGTTTTTCCAATCAGTTGTATTTGAAAACGGGGGAAGATTCACTGTTTATCAATGAGGTGGCCACGTCGGAGAATTCCTCTGTGTGCTGCAATCCGGACGGATTGATTCAGCAACGTGAGCCCTATAGCTTCAAGGCTTGGACGCTCGACCGCATCGTTCGCCGCTCAATGAATTCCATGTATCCGCATAAACTTTACCGTGTTTTCAAGTTGGAAGGACTGTTTTATTTCCTTTACTTGGCAACGACAATCGTGGCCATTTGCATGGGATTGTTGTCGCATTGGGTACTTGCCCTTTTCGTCGTTTTGCTTTGGTTGCTCTACTATGGTGTAAAAACGACGGTATTCGTTCGGCGGAGTAAACTCTTGCAGCAACGCACGGCGTGGTATTCGTTCGCCTTTTTGGATATGGTGGATTATTTCTATTTGGCATATATCGAGTTCGCCAGCCGCTATGGAAAGAAACGGAATCATGTTTTTGTCCTTGACAAGTAAAGATGTCGTACCTTTATGATTATCCTCTCGTGCAGATAGATTCAAACTATGGAGGAAGGTAAAAGAATCATTCGTGTTTTGAAAAGTTTTCTCCTGAGTAAACTACAGTTTTCTCCCGAGAAAACTCCAGTTTTATGCCGAGAAACTTTCTAAAAACCTGTCATTTAACG
>CAVJQR010000089.1:9831-10426 GCA_963651605.1 Agathobaculum sp. | reverse complement strand
TATCCATACTGTACTATAATAAGAAAAAAGAATGTGTCCGATTATCAATCAAACACATTCTTTTTGATATATACTATTTATCCAATTTCCATTCGGCACCTTCTTTCGTATCTTTGATAACAAATCCCATTGCCGTCAGTTCATTTCTAATCTTGTCGGAAGTAGCCCAATCTTTGTTTGCTTTTGCTTGTTGGCGAATAGTCAGCAACAAATCCATTGCTTTGCTGAAAGCCTCTAAGCTATTGTTGTTTGATCCATCACGAGCCTCATCTTTAATGCCCAATAAATCAAAAGTAAATAGATGGAATACTTCTTGTAATTCTTTCAGATCAGCTTCAGAGATTGTCTCCTTTCCGTCTTTCACCAAATTGATCAAACGGGCAGCATCAAACAAATGAGAGATTACAATAGGTGTATTCAAGTCGTCATTCATGGCATCGTAGCACTTCTTTCTCAAATCTTTCACGTCAATAGTTGAAGCAGCCGCAGGTCTCAATTTTGACAAACTTGCATATGCATCCAACAATCTTGCCAATCCTTTTTCTGCAGCCTGCAAAGCATCGTTACTAAAGTCGACTGTACTCCTATAATGTGC
>CAVJQR010000089.1:9120-9821 GCA_963651605.1 Agathobaculum sp. | reverse complement strand
GAATAAGGTTGATCAAGTTTCTCGTGCGAACCCGTAAAGAATTGATCCAAAGTAATGAAGTTACCCAATGATTTGCCCATCTTCTGTCCATTGATAGTAATCATATTATTGTGCATCCAATAATGAACCATCTCATGGCCTTCTGAGGCAACAGCTTGAGCAATCTCACATTCATGATGCGGGAAGATCAAATCCATACCACCGCCATGAATATCAAAACGTTCACCCAAATACTTCTTACCCATGGCCGTACACTCACAATGCCAACCTGGGAAACCATTGCTCCACGGAGAAGGCCAACGCATAATATGTTCCGGCTGGGCGCATTTCCACAAGGCGAAATCAATAGGATTATGTTTCTCGTCCTGTCCATCCAATGCACGAGTTGTATTTAACATATCATCAATGTTTCGACCGGAAAGCACACCATAATGATGCGTCTTGTTGTACTTTTCCACATCAAAATAGACAGAACCTTGACTGACATAAGCGTAGCCATTGTCCAAAATCTTCTTTACCAGTTCAATCTGTTCAATAATATGCCCCGAAGCATGTGGCTCAATACTAGGAGGCAAAACATTCAAGGCTTCCATCGCATGATGATAGCGCAGGGTATAATATTGCACTACTTCCATCGGCTCAAGTTGTTCTAAACGAGCTTTTTTTGCAATCTTATCCTCTCCATCATCAGCATCATGTTC
>CAVJQR010000089.1:0-9110 GCA_963651605.1 Agathobaculum sp. | reverse complement strand
AAATGCTTTAAATAGAGAAACAATATATCGAATGTGATCGCTGGACGGGCATGACCTAAATGGGCATCTCCATACACAGTAGGGCCACACACATACATTCCGACAAAAGGCTCATGCAATGGAACAAATTGTTCCTTTTTGCGAGTAAGCGTATTGTAAATCTGTAATAAATGTTCCATTTTATATCGTTTATTTTTATTTGTAGCAAAAGTAATCATTTAATAAGGAACTTGTCCTTTGAATACACCTTTTTCTGTTACATAGGCTGTTATTAATTCAGCAGGAGTGACATCGAATGCCGGATTATAAACCGCCACCCCTTCCGGAGCCATACGATGAGTATAATGCATTTCTGTCACTTCTGATGCAGCTCTTTGTTCAATGACAATATCTTTTCCGGTCGGTGTATGCGGATCGAATGTACTATATGGCCCTAGTACATAGAATGGGACATGATAATGATGCGCTATGATTGCCACATTACATGTCCCTATTTTATTGGCCACATCACCATTGGCTGCAATTCGATCACAGCCAACCATCACCATATCAATCATACCTCGGCTCATCAATGAAGAAGTCATGTTATCACACACCAGTGTCGTATCAATACCATATTTCATCAATTCGTAAGCAGTAAGGCGAGCCCCTTGTAATAACGGACGTGTTTCGTCTGCATAAACCTTAGGATGCAATCCCATATCTTGCGCCTTATAAATTGGTGCCAGAGCTGTTCCATAACGGGAGACTGCTAAATGACCGGCATTACAATGGGTCAAAATGCGACTTCCTTTTGATATCAGTGTCACCCCATGCTCGCCAATCAGTCTACACATTTGAATATCTTCCTCCTTGATCTGAACGGCCTCCACCCGTAATGCTTGCTTGATACGATGAAAGTCCGCCGATGAAATGGCAGAAAGGTGCGCAATCTGTTGATGAAACACCGCCATCATCCGTTCCAAAGCCCAAGCCAAGTTTACCGCAGTCGGGCGACTTGCTTGTAAATGGTCAGCAATGTTCTGCACACAACTCTCCAATTGTGCTTTGGTTGTTATATTTTCAGCCGTTCGAGCAAAACAAACATACAAACCAAAAGCAGCCGCCACACCAATAGCGGGTGCTCCGCGCAATTTCAACTTTACGATAGCATCTATAATTTCACCCTCCGTTCGCAACGTCAGATAGACCTCACGAATGGGCAATTGCGTCTGATCAAGAATAGTCAATGACTCTTCATTGTCATTCAACACGACCGAGTCGGGAATGACAAAATCTGATAGCTGGTTGGTTGGTTGTTCATTCATTGTCTATTAATATTTAGGAGATTCTTCTCCCATGTTTTCACTTAACCAAAGATCGGCACAGTCGCATAACATCTGATACCATTCTTCTCCAAATTTTCGAACCAACGGCTCTTTCAAAAATTTATATACTGGTACATTTTCTTTTCTTCCCAGTATAACAGCAGCCTTGCATACATCCCACCGATGATAGTTAAGGGCCTTATAAGGGCCATAGTCTCCTATTCGGATCGGATACAAGTGGCAAGATATTGGCTTGTAAAAATCACATTTACCGGCACGGTATGCTTTTTCAATAGCACAATAGCAATACCCCTTTTCGTCATAACAAGTAAATACACAATCTTTGTTATTCACGATTGAAGTAACCAAATCACCATCCTGATCCGTATATACAACACCCTGTTTTTTGATTACTGACTGTGCTTCAGGTGCTAAATCATCCCACACAACAGGCAATACTTTCTCCAATTCGGCCACTTCGTTCGCCTCAACAGGGGCCCCTGCATCACCTTCAATACAACATTCACCTTTACAAGCCTCTAAGTTACAAATAAATTTCTCACTTAAAACATCTGTGGATATGACCACATCCTCTATTTGAATCATCATATTGATAATCAGTCTAATAAAAAGAATGCGCCCACTATAAAAATAGCAGGCGCATCGAAATGAATAAGCGTTATTTCTTTATTCCCACATATTGCATCAGCAATTGGAGAATTAATCCTTAATCAAATCATGTCCGGTCATATCTTCCGGCTGAGCCATGCCCATGATGTGCAAGATTGAAGGAGCCACATCTGCCAATACTCCGTTCTGAGCTGTCGCAGTCTTGTTTGTTGTTACATAAACAAACGGAACAGGGTTCAGTGAGTGAGCCGTATTTGGTGTGCCATCTTCATTCAAAGCATGATCGGCATTACCATGGTCTGCAATGATGATCACCTCATAATCATTTGCCTTTGCTGCTTCAACTGTATCTTTCACACAATTATCGATTGCTACACACGCTTTTTCGATAGCTTCGTAAACACCCGTGTGACCTACCATATCGCCATTCGCATAGTTGACAACGATGAAATCATATTTCTGTGTTTGGATAGCTTCCACCAATTTGTCTTTTACCTCATATGCACTCATCTCCGGTTTCAAGTCGTAAGTGGCAACTTTAGGTGAAGGAACCAAGATGCGCTCTTCACCTTCGTATGGAGTTTCACGACCACCATTAAAGAAGAATGTTACATGGGCATATTTCTCTGTCTCGGCAATGTGCAACTGCGTCTTGTTGTTCTTCGACAAATATTCACCCAACGTATCCTGTACATTTTCTTTCGGGAACAAGATATGAACACCTTTGAAAGAAGCATCGTACGGAGTCATGCAATAGTATTGCAAGCCCGGGATTGTCTTCATTCCCTCTTCCGGCATATCTTGTTGCGTCAAAACAACTGTCAACTCTTTTGCGCGGTCATTACGATAGTTGAAGAAGATAATCACATCACCCTCTTTGATCGTCCCGTCAACTGTTGCATTGTTGATTGGCTTGATGAATTCGTCTGTTATCTCTTCGTCGTAAGACTCTTGCATAGCCTTTACCATATCTGTTGCTTGCTTACCCTTACCATCAATCAACAAATCATAAGCCTCTTTTACGCGATTCCAACGTTTGTCGCGGTCCATTGCATAGAAACGACCTACAATAGAAGCGATGACACCCGTCGATTTTGCACAATGAGCTGTCAATTGTTCGATAAAGCCCTTACCACTACGAGGGTCTGTATCGCGACCATCCATAAAACAGTGGATGAATGTCTTTTCCAAACCATATTCTTTAGCGATGTCACACAACTTAAACAAGTGATCCAATGAAGAGTGAACACCACCATTTGAAGTCAATCCCATGAAGTGCATGCTTTTTCCATGTTCTTTTGCATAGGTAAAAGCTGAAACCACTTCTTTATTTTTCAAGATGCTGTTGTCTGCACATGCACGGTTGATCTTTACCAAATCCTGATAAACAATACGGCCTGCACCAATATTCAAGTGTCCTACTTCAGAGTTACCCATTTGTCCATCCGGCAAACCAACGTTTTCACCAGAAGCCTGCAACTGTGAATGAGGATAAGTTGCCAATAAAGAATCCCAATACGGAGTCGGAGTGTTGAAAATCACATCATCTTTTTTCTGATCGCCAATTCCCCAACCATCCAGAATCATCAAAAGTGCTTTTTTAGCCATAATATTCTTGAGTTTATATGTTTTTATTCTTTTTGCCTTCTCTGCAGTTTCTCGCCACCACATGAAGCATTTGTCAAAATTCGGTACAAAGATAGTAATTATTAAGCGATTATTTGTGGGTAGAATTTATAAAATCTTCTTATAAGTTGTTTTGAATGATTATCATATTACGCAACCGCCTCATCGCTATCTTTTTTTCTTTTTAGAAAAAGACCGTATAGTTGCGCTTGTATAGTCGCTTGTTGAAAAAAGCTATTCCTACATTATATAAATCAAATGTAACAGCTGTTTCTTCCTGCAAACAAAGCTTCTTCCACAATTGGCGCATCGCTTGATTGGCCCGTATTCCTTCGATAAAGAAGATAGAGTCAGGATGAATATGCTTAAGCACCTCCTCGACATAGATCTGATTATTCTCTTTTTCATTAGGGGCATGCAAAAAGAAAAAATCGACCTTCTCCATCTTGGTTAATACCTTTTGCAAATTCTTTTTATAATCACCCGTCGAAATATTCACCTGTGCCTCTTTTTGATTGAATTTATGTAAGCTCCATATGGTTTCTTCCGCTTCCTTTTCATTTGATGCCAACACCTCCGTCCGCATCTTTGATGAGCAAGCTGTCAGATACAATGTTCCTATGCCTGAAGCCGCCCCTATCTGTAAAAGAGTCTTCGGCTTATTCCAATTGACCACTCGAAACAATAATTCTCCATGAGAGCGTTTGATATCATTTTTCACTGCCAAACTTCCGTTGTGTATCAATTGACGACGGATCAGTTCTATATCATTATAGGCATAATACTTGCAACGTTCATCCACCACCTTGGTTATGAACGAAAAGGCAAAGGGTGAATGAACGCCAAAACCTTTCCGATAGCGTAAAAAGCGGTAGAGCAAGAGGCTTTTCCGCCATGTGTCTGTTCGAAAAAATAGGCTCATGCTTATTTGATTTTGCTTTCTACAAAGATAGGTAATCTATTTGTTTAAAACAACTCCTTTGGGCTGTCAAAAACACTATAAAACAAAAAGTCACTTGATAAATTTTACCAAGTGACTTCTGTGAGTTGTCTCACGAGGATTCGAACCTCGACAGACAGAACCAAAAACTGTAGTGCTACCATTACACCATGAGACAATCCGATGCTTTACAAAAGCGTTGCAAAGGTAAACGGAATTATTTACCTTTGCAAGTGTTTCGTGAATTATTTCACAATTATTAAGTAATAATTTTTCTTACCACGTTGTACGAGCAAGTATTTATCATCCAATAAATGGCTGGTATTCACACTCATATCCACGTCTGTCACTTTTTCTTTGTTGATAGAAACACCACCGCTCTGAATCAATTTTCTCATCTCGCCCTTCGAAGCAAAGACTTTTGCTTTCTCTGTACAGAGATCGATCAGCTTGACTCCTGCTGCAAATTCATCGCGCGACACTTCAAACTGCGGAACGCCATTGAACACATCCAACAGCGTTGCTTCATCCAACTTCTTCAAGGCTTCTGATGTGGCATTGCCGAACAAGATGTTGGAAGCCTCAACAGCTGCATTGTAATCTTCTTCAGAGTGAACCATGATGGTGACCTCCTTCGCCAAACGCTTCTGCAACGGACGCAAATGTGGAGCAGCCTCTTGCTCAGCAATCAAAGCATCAATCTCTTCTTTGTCCAAAGCCGTGAAGATCTTAATATACTTGGCCGCATCGACATCGGTCACATTCAGCCAAAATTGATAGAATTTGTAAGGAGAAGTATAGCGGCGGTCCAACCAAATATTACCCGATTCGGTCTTGCCAAACTTACCACCATCTGCTTTTGTTATCAACGGACAAGTCAAGGCAAAAGCCTCACCACCATTCGTGCGGCGAATCAATTCTGTTCCGGTCGTGATGTTACCCCACTGATCAGAACCGCCCAACTGCAATTTACAGTTCTTTGTCTCGTACAGATGAAGGAAGTCATAAGCCTGGAGCAATTGATAAGTGAACTCGGTGAATGACAAACCGTCGCGAGCTTCGCCGTTCAGACGTTTCTGAACAGAGTCTTTTGCCATCATGTAGTTGACCGTGATATGCTTGCCAACTGTACGTGCAAAATCGAGAAACGAGAAGTCTTTCATCCAGTCGTAGTTGTTTACCATTTCCGCTTTATTGGGAGCATCCGATTCAAAATCCAAGAAATGGCCCAATTGCTTTTTGATACACTCCTGATTGTGACGCAAGGTTTCTTCATCCAACAAATTACGCTCGAGCGATTTGCCAGACGGGTCACCAATCATACCGGTAGCACCACCCACCAGGGCCAACGGCTTATGGCCGCAACGCTGGAAATGTCGCAACATCATCACACCACACAAGTGGCCGATATGAAGTGAATCGGCCGTCGGGTCAATTCCCAAATAAGCCGTTACCGTTTCTTTTTCCAGCAATTCTTCTGTTCCCGGCATCATGGTGTGTACCATTCCGCGCCATCTTAATTCTTCTACAAAATTCATCGTTTTAGTTCATTATAAATATATGTTTAATATGTATGAGATGGCAAAGATACGACTAATTATTGGATTGATACGCAACATACAGCAATTCTCCCATTTTTTCTTTTTTAATATTAAAACAGGATCAGCTACTTAAATATTGAAAATCCGCTATCTTCAGAACTTTCCTCTATCGAACCTTCATCCTCAAAAGAGTGAAAGGTATTCTATAAGACCCCAATAGTTCATCTTTCTTGCTCGGGTCGGGAATGATCATTTTGTATTGTGTGTAGTCGATTTTCTCCAATGCTACTACCAAATTTGCCAAATGCTTTTCCAAATCCGGTATATGTTCGAATGCACCTTCCGGCACTTTGAAATTATTGTGTCGGCATGTTCCATCCGGAAACACAAAAAAGCCCCAAGATATTTTTTTCAGATAAGAATACATCTCGTCCGAAACGCTTGGAAATTCTTGAAGGAGAATGTCTTGATATACTTTACTCAGTTGCCTACCACTTTCTCCTTCAAACAGAAGAGGATATTTTCCCACTGGATTTTTCCCGGTATATCTCTCCTTTATGTATAGGAAAACAATGGTATCATTTGGATCATCTTTTGTTGTTTTCTTACGCAGGAACGTAAAGTGCTCCTGACTATAACCATTAGACAAACAGAGACCTAACAGAATAATTATGAAATGTATTGTTCTCATTTTTTATAGAATTTATCGGTTAAAAAAGTCTTCACCCCCCATTGACACCCGATTTGTCACCATTCTCTTGTGTCCAATCATAGGTTTTGGTTTAATTCCTTCGCAAGATAGTGCTTATTTCTATAGAGCCAACTCTTTTTGGATTTTTTATGAAAAACATCTTCGGACCGTATGTATTGCTTGTTGAAAAAGCGAACTTTCGAAGAACAAGAATGCCGATGTCGACCTTTCGCGAGATCATTATGTAATCAATACATCCTCAATTTTCAGCATTATAGGGGTTGACTGGTATCAAAATGGTAGCTATCTTTGTCGCGGTATTCACAAAACAAGGGGTTTTATATATGAAAGAAAGCGAAAAAAGGCCATCTATTCTGTTGATTTATACGGGCGGAACTATCGGAATGATACAGAATATGGACACCGGAGCCCTCGAACCTTTCAATTTTCAGGATCTGCAGAAGCAAATTCCAGATCTGAACCGGCTGGATTATTCCATCTCTGCCATCTCGTTCGAACATCCAATGGATTCATCTGAAATCGATCCGGCCGTATGGAGTCGTATCGCGCATATCATTGCCGACAACTATGCGCTCTATGATGGCTTCGTCGTGCTGCACGGTACCGACACGATGGCCTACACGGCATCGGCTCTGAGCTTTCTGTTGGAGAATCTAAGCAAACCTGTTATCCTGACAGGATCGCAATTGCCCATGGGAATGTTGCGGACAGACGGCAAGGAGAATCTTGTGACGGCCATCGAGATTGCTGCAGCTCGCGACGGCGAAAGGCCCATGATACAGGAGGTTTGCATCTTCTTCGAGAACGACTTGATGCGTGGTAATCGGACAAGCAAGACAAGCGCCGACAATTTCAATGCTTTCCATTCCTATAACTATCCGGTTCTGGCCCATGCCGGCATCACAATCCATTATGACACCCCACATATTTACCGCCCCATCTTACGAAAACCGCTGAAGCCACATTTTGCTTTCGACGACCATATTGCCATCCTCAAGCTGTTCCCGGGGATGTCGCCCCTCGTTGTAGAGAGCATCTTGAACATCAACGGCTTGAAAGGGGTGATATTGGAGACTTTCGGCAGTGGAAACGCGCCCACCTTCCCCTGGTTTTTAGCCCTACTGAAAAAGGCCACCGACCGCGGAGTTGTCATCGTAAATGTAACTCAATGCCATACAGGAAGCGTTGAAATGCGGCGTTACGAAACAGGATTCCACTTGCTGGAAAATGGTGTCATCTGTGGGTTTGATAGCACCACCGAATCGGCCTTGACAAAACTCATGTACCTCTTCGGGCAAGGTCTTACTCCCGACGAAGTCAAGGAATACATGCAGTGTTCCCTCATCGGCGAAATAACGACAGACGAGGAGACTCTTCTCGAAAAATAGGAGCCGTATTATCTCCAAGAAACACGGGTGATTTAGACTGAAAACATAGATGTTTTCATCCAAAAACATAGGTGATTTTCTCGAAAAACCCCCGTGTTTTTTTTAGCGTTTTACAGATGCAGAATAAGGATACAACTACACGTTTAAAGTCGTATCTTTGCATCCGATTTTTATTCATAAAGAGTCTCAAACATGAACGATAAAGCAAAAGGTTACATTTTAGGCATTATTGCCTCTGCTTCATATGGTATGAATCCGTTGTTCGCCCTTCCTTTGTATAAAGAGGGGATGAATGCCGATTCTGTTTTGTTCTTCCGCTATTTGTTGGCCGTCCCAATTTTGGCCATCATGATCAAGGCTCGCGGCCGTGATTTCAAACTGCAAAAAAATGAAATCTGGCCATTGATCTGCATGGGCTTGCTGGTGGCAGTCTCTTCATTGTCCTTGTTTATTTCATACAACTTCATGAGCGTGGGCATCGCTTCTACTCTGTTGTTCATCTACCCGATTATGGTTGCTTTGATCATGACCGTTGCCTTCAAGGAAAAGCTGAGTATGATCACCTTGTTCTCCATAGTGTTGGCTGTAGGGGGTATCGGTATGTTGTATCAAAATTCTGATGGTGTTTCCCTAAGTATGACCGGTTCACTCTTGGTTTTCTGCTCGGCATTGACCTATGCCCTCTATATTGTCGGTGTCAACCAGTTCAAATCGCTGAAGAACATGGCCACTCTGAAGCTTACTTTCTATGTCTTGCTCTTCGGATTCTTCCTCTATTTTGTCCGCCTCGACTTCGGCCGCGCATTGACATATCCCGACCAGTGGTATGCTTGGGCGAACATTTTAGGGTTGGCACTCTTCCCTACCGCCATCTCCTTCCTCTGTACGACAAGCGCCATTCAATATATTGGCTCCACTCCGACTGCTATCTTGGGAGCACTTGAGCCGGTAACAGCTGTAATCATT
>CAVJQR010000088.1:5526-10460 GCA_963651605.1 Agathobaculum sp. | reverse complement strand
GCGGCAAGAGATTTCCTCTTTTCCATTGACGAAGAATATGCCGGAAGGATTGCCCCTTGTTCTTTAGCCTAAAAACATCTGTTTGACAAAATGCCGTTGCCTATACTGAGACGCTGTTTCGAGCTTTGTTTCTGAGGATATTTGATTGTTTTTATGAGAAACATAGCAGGCAATGTGTCGCATGCCAACGATAAAAAAGATCGAAAAGGAAGCTAAAACAGACGGCTAACCGAAGGTCGCAAAAAAAATCAAAACGGCGTTTCTATATATTTTCTGACTGCTTCACGGATAGAGTGCAACCCAAAATCCTCATAATTGAGAGCATCTATCGGTAGAATCACCAACGATTCAGCATCGTCTGCTGCTATCGCTTTTTCAAAATCGTGTACATGGCATTCATAAAAGAGGTCAAGCGTGTGCACATCGAACCCCTTAAAAGGGTAGATATTGGGAATGGAAAAAAGATAATGGCTTTCGGAAATCGCCAGACCGGTCTCCTCTTTCACCTCTCTCAGCAGGGCTGTTTCAGCATTTTCGTAGAGATCAACAAAACCACCGGGCAAGTCCAATGTCCCTTTCTCCGGGTCTCTCGCCCGACGAACCAACAATAGTTCATCTCGCTCATTGCGGACAAAACATGCGACAGCCGCCGACGGATTAAAATAATAGGTAAATCCACAATGAGTACAGACTTTCGACTTCTCGTCGTTGACAACAAATGTTTCTTGTCCACATTCCGGACAATAGACAAACTGGTGCAAAGGATGCTTATGAATCATATCCATGAGAGGGTGCAATAAAAAAGAAACACACAGCAGAAGCATTCGAACTTCTCTGTGTGTTTCCGGTTGTAATACAATAATGATTAAGCTTGTTTTGCTTCCCAACCCAAAGCACTTGCGCCCAAAACAGCCGCATCGCTTTCCTTTAATTGAGAGAACATCAACTTAACTTTTCCTTGATAAATCTTCAACAAGTTCTTCTCCATTGAATGTTTGATCGGGTTCATGATCAAATCGCCCGACTTAGTCAAACCACCGAACAGAATGATTGCTTCAGGACTCGAGAAGGCAACGAAATCAGCAAAGGCTTCTCCCAGCAAAGTTCCTGTGAATTCGAAGATTTCCAAAGCCATCTTGTCGTTCTTCATGGCCGCATCGTATACATCTTTTGATGTGATTTGATCCGGATCCAATTCACGCAACAAGCTTTCATCCTTGCGGATTTCCAAAAATTCACGTGCCGTACGAGCCACACCTGTTGCAGAAGTATAAGCTTCCAAGCAACCTTGACGGCCACAACCACATATACGGCCATTGTTATGACGAACAATTACGTGACCTAATTCGCCGGCAAATCCGTCATGTCCGTATACCAAGTTACCCCCAATAACGATACCGCTACCAACACCCGTACCCAAGGTAATAACGATAAAGTCTTTCATTCCACGAGCAGCTCCATAAGTCATTTCACCGATTGCTGCAGCATTGGCATCATTTGTCAAAGCAACAGGAATGCCACCGATGTAATCACTGATCAATTGAGCCAATGGCACTACACCTTTCCAAGGCAAGTTTGGAGCAAATTCAATACAACCATTGAAATAGTTCCCATTAGGAGCTCCGATACCTACACCTTTGATTTTGTCCGGACCACCAGCTTGGCTGATTACTCCTTTCAATCCATCGCCCAAAGCTGTAACATACTCATTAATATCAGTATATTTACCAGTTTTGATTGAGCTACTGTATAAAATTGTTCCGCGCGCATCAACAACGCCAAACACTGTATTTGTACCGCCTATATCGATACCTACTACATAAGGCTTCTCCATGATTCTATCTTTAGGATTAATAATGAATGTTTATTTATTAGGGCAAATATAATTTGCTTTATCAAAAACGGCAATAAATTCGACTAAAAATTTTATAACGAATTGACAATTTAACAACAAATAGCGCTAAAATGTCACGATATTATCTTGTCATTCATAACTCAACGGAAGGATTTCTATCCAATAATCGTCAGGGTCATGAATAAAATAGAGCCCCATCGCTTCGTTTTCAAAGCAAACACAATCCATTTCCTTGTGATAAGCTCTCACCTTGTCGTAATCTCCTCCGACACGGAAGCAGAGATGGCTTTCGTTTTCACCCAACTCATAGGGCTCATAATGACCTTTCAACCAGGTAAGTTCCAAAAGGAATGAGGTTTGTTCATCTGTCAAATAAGCCAAAATGAAAGAGCCGTCATCGGCTACCTTCCGATGGTGTTCCTTTAATCCCAATGCTTTGTTGTAGAAAGCAATGCTTCGTTCTAAGTCAGATACATTGATATTGAAATGGTCAAATCGTCCTTTAACTTCTATCATATTTATTCTAATATTAATTCATCACCAGGAGTTGACAACAAATGGAATTGCACCCCTTGTTGTTCTGCATATATCCCAAAAGGAAGCGTATCGGCAGGACGTTCCCAATAATGCATCGGCACAATATGATCAACTTTCAATTGACCGATAAATTGCCTTGCACCCCGGTCATAGTCAGAACCCAAACGAGAATCGACCGGGAACATTGCCAAATTCAAATGAGGGCAAACTGCCTTCAAATCCTTCAACTCATGCAGAAAACTCCCCTCCATTTGGCGCACTTCCTGAGGTGTCGACTCATCTTGCCAGTGCCAATTGTTCAAGTCGCCCGCATGAAAGATCGCTTTTCCCTCACAATGAAGCAAGAATGATATGCCCACATCGGTAGAACCAAACGCCTGCAAACGGATCCGATCGTCAACGAAGAGGTCTCCTTTCCGCAAGAATTGTGCTTCTTCCGCCTTTGCTTTTTTATGTTTCAGAATATCTGCACTGAGCAAATATACTAAATTTTGTCGATAATTACGCCATTCAAAAATCTCTCTATTGAAATGATCCGAATGAAAATGGGATGCCAACAAGTAGAGAGGCGTCTCTTTTTTGAGCAAGACATCATGTACATACCCTGTTTTGTCGCACGTGTCACGAAAATAATCGAATAAAATCGAACACGTTTCCGTCTCCAATACAAAACAACTGTGATATATATAAGTCAGTTTCATGCATCAATACTTTAAAAAGAGGCGATCTCTACATAGAGACCGCCTCTCAACGACGTATTTTCAAAAAAGATATTTATTAAGAGCAGCGCAGCGAACGGCCCAAACGCAAGATTGTATTCCGATTGATGCCATTCAATTCGCATAATTTCGATACAGATATGCCATACCGCTGAGCAATAGCGCCCAATGTATCGCCTGATTTTATTGTATGATAAACGATTTCACCGTTTTTAGGTGCGGTGGTTTTCGGTTGAGCAGCTGAAGCAACAGCCTCTTTCGTCACCTCCGTAGTCGTTGTTTTCTTCACTTGTTTGTGGGTAGAAGAAGCACTTCCCGCTGCCGAACAACGAATGGCTTGCCCCACACGTAAGATAGAAGTCGGCTTAAGGCCGTTCAAACGGCAGAGTTGAGCCACCGTCGTACCATATTTCCGTGCAATTTTACCCAATGTATCGCCCGACTTCACACGGTGATATACCAACTGATCGTCGGCAGAAGTATAGATATTGCTTTTATGAGTATTGGTACGACCTTTGCGGAATACATATGTATCATTGATGGGAACGCCATTTTCAAAGTCGATAATATCTGCAGGATTAATGGCTTGACCCATAAATCGGGTCTCGAAGTGGAGGTGTGAACCTGTCGAACGTCCGGTATTGCCACCCAATCCAATAGGATCGCCGGCATGAACGATATCGTTGACGCTTACCAATTGTTTCGACAAGTGTCCATAGACTGTTTCCAAACCATTCGGGTGGCGGATCACGATATAATAGCCATAACCGCGGCGTTCGAAACTGCGAATACGAACTTTACCGTCGAATGCGGCACGGATGGTATCTCCTTTGTATACTTTCAAGTCTATTCCCCGATGCATGCGGCGGCGACGCGGGCCATATTTCGAGGTGATATGCATAATGGAATCGAGTGGATAATAGAACGAAGAGCAATCGATAGCGCAAGTGTCGGGAAGGTTTCGGTTGGCTTTATCGCCGGCGAACGGGTCTACCCAATCAGTATTCCAGTTCGAGCCATAAATATCATCGGCGGGAAATTCCAAATCCTCGCGTTCCACTTCTTTTAGAAATGTTGCCTCTTCCAGTTTTTGGATGCCGATATCTTTCTTGAATCCTATGCGATCCGCCATCAATTCGGACACGTTTTGCTCCATTGCCGTGCTGACCCGTTCAACCTTTGCCGAAGTCTTAGCCTTCTTTACAGGTTCAACAGCCTTTGCAGTCGGCAACATGAGCAAGCCTAAACATACAGAGATTATTGATTTTATTGTCATTATTTTTTGCTTTTCAACTTACAATTTGACAGTTTGTGTTTCATTTCTTGATATACCTCAAGAAACCCAAACTTTTCAAAGTTCGATATTTTCAATTTTACCCCCAAATAAATTAGAACAAAAAATTTTACATTGATTGAAAGAATTTTAAATTAACGCCGCAAACCACTAAGAGATAATCATTTACAGAAAACATGTTTTACAACATATTTAGCCGATCATTCTCCAATTTAACTTATTTTGGTACAATATCTTCAGCCTTTCATTCAAAATTCTATGGGTTTCGTTCAATAAATCGGGGTCTTCGTCCAAAATCGATTGTGCCCAATCTCTGGCATATTGCACGATTTGTCCGTCTGTCGCTAAATTGGCAATTTTCAAGCCAAGCCCCTCACCGCTCTGCCGTGTACCTTCCAAATCGCCTTGTCCACGCAGGCGCAAATCAGCCTCTGCGATTTCGAATCCATTGTTGCTGTTCACCATTATTTCCAAGCGCTTGCGGGTATCGTTGCTGAGTTTATAGGACGACACCAGCACACAATAGGAT
>CAVJQR010000088.1:0-5516 GCA_963651605.1 Agathobaculum sp. | reverse complement strand
CAATAGGATTGTTCGGCGCCACGGCCGACGCGCCCTCGCAACTGATGCAGCTGTGACAAGCCAAAACGCTCGGCACTTTCGATCACCATCACCGAAGCATTCGGCACGTTGACCCCAACCTCTATCACGGTGGTAGCCAATAGAATCTGCGCCTCACCCGATATAAATTTCTGCATCTCAGCCTCTTTATCGGCGGCTTTCATTTTTCCGTGCACCATGCACACGGTATATCCGCTGAAGGCCTCCTTGAACAGTTCGAATCCATCCTCCAAACTTTTATAGTCAAGCTTTTCACTGCCCTCAATCAAAGGGTAAACCACATAAACCTGTCGGCCTTTCTTTATCTCGCCAAGCAAGAATTTGAACAATTCGGCTTGCTTATTGTCATAGCGGTGAAGCGTCATGATCGGCTTACGGCCGGGGGGCAATTCATCAATAACCGACACGTCCAAGTCGCCATAAAGCGTCATGGCAAGTGTGCGAGGGATCGGAGTGGCGGTCATAACCAGTACATGTGGCACCACTTGCGCATTCTTCTTCCACAATTTCGAGCGTTGCTCGACGCCGAAGCGATGTTGCTCGTCGATAATGGCCAGCCCCAGTGAGGAAAAGACTACCGAATCTTCGATCAGCGCATGGGTACCAATGAGAATCTGAATCTCACCATTGGCCACAGCCGGCAGTATCTTGTCGCGCTCACGCTTCTTGGTCGAACCCGTCAGCAATGCCACATTCACCGGCATATCCTTCAAAAACTCCTTGATCGTGGCATAATGTTGATGGGCGAGAATCTCGGTAGGCGCCATCAAGCAAGCCTGACAATTATTGTCGAGTGCCAATAACATCGAAAGCAATCCGACCAATGTCTTCCCGCTGCCCACATCGCCTTGCAGCAATCGGTTCATCTGTTTGCCGCTCCCCATGTCGACTCGAATCTCACGCACCACGCGCTTTTGGGCGTTCGTCAGCTGGAATGGCAAATATTCCTTGTAAAAAGTATTGAAATAGTCGCCCACTTTCGGGAAGGGAATACCTCGAAGCGTTCGGTTTCTCTGTTGGTTGTTGCGCAAGATATTCAACTGAATATAAAACAGTTCCTCAAATTTCAACCGAAGCTGTGCGGCTTGAAGCAACTTTACATTTTCAGGAAAATGGATGTTGCGCAAGGCATCCGACAACGACATCAAGCGAAGTTTCTCCACCAAATAGGCAGGCAACGTCTCAGGCACTTGCCAATTCAAATTGCTCAACAGTTGATATTGCAGGTTTTGAATGGTGCGCGAATGCAAAAATGCCCGTTTCATCTTCTCCGTCGTATTGTAAAACGGCATGAATCCTGAGGCAACTTGTTCTGCATCTTCCACAGGATCGACATCCGGATGGACGATATTGCAAAGATGCCCGAACTCTGTCGGTTTGCCAAACACGATATATTCCACATTGGTCTTGAGTTTCGACAACACATAGCTCAACCCTTTGAACCAAACCAAATCGATCGTGCCTGTTCCATCCGTAAACTTTCCGATCAGCCGTTTGGTGCGCCCCTCTCCCACCTGATCAAATATGACAATTTTCCCTTTGAGCTGAATGTAAGGCATTGAACCCGTTACCTCCGAGACTTTATAGAATCGGCTGCGGTCAACGTATTTATAAGGGAAATAGTAGAGAAGGTCTTCATACGAGACGATGTTCGCCTCTGTTTTCAAGACCTCTGCTTTCCGAGGGCCTACCCCCGGAAGATAAGTCACGGCCCGCTTGTTCAGTTCCAATATCATGCTATTTCCTTTTTTTGACAAATGCACAGTTGCGGCATTCCTTTCCCAAAAAGAATACCGCCCCTCCGCCTTTTGCAAATATACATATAAAAAAGACGCCAATCAACACCCGTCCGACAAAAACAGAGATCGAATTGTCCGTTTACATATTTCTCCAATAAATTTCTATTTATACGATAATTCCAAAAAAGTTTCTCCGCACAAAACTGCAGTTCATTCGGGGGAAAACTGCAGTTTACTCCCGAGAAACTTTTTAAGAACTGCCGAACCATAAAAAAAGGATCTTGAGCAAGTAAAAAAACTTTCCTCAGCATTCATTTGCGACCTCCTATTATTCAAAAAAATGATGTATATTTGGAAAATGAAAGTTAGTGATTACTATTTACAACCTAAAACACAATTTTTATGAGACCCATTCAACAGACATGTCTTGCGGGCTTGATAGCTACCGCAATAGGTTTCAGCTCATGTAAGGAAGCTGAAGCACCCGCTCCGGTCATGCCTATCCCTACGCCAGAACAAGTGGCTTGGCATAAACTGGAAACTTATGCATTTGTCCACTTCGGATTGAACACTTTCAACGACTTGGAGTGGGGCTATGGCGACACACCGGCCAGCACTTTCAATCCTACCGATTTGGATTGCGACCAATGGGCCCGCACCATCAAAGCGGCAGGCCTCAAAGGTGTGATTCTTACGGCCAAGCACCACGATGGTTTCTGCTTGTGGCAAACCGAAACAACAGAATATTCTGTAAAGAACTCTCCCTGGAAGGAAGGCAAAGGCGACATGGTCCGCGAACTGGCAGACGCTTGTAAAAAGCACGGACTTCTGTTCGGTATCTATCTTTCTCCGTGGGATCGCAATAGCGACAACTATGCCCAACCCGGATATGTCACGAAGTTTCATGCACAGATGGAGGAGCTGATCAGCAACTACGGCCCACTGTTCGAGTATTGGTTTGACGGAGCCAATGGAGGAGATGGCTGGTATGGCGGAGCAAAAGAGAAACGATCGATCGAGCCAAGCACCTATTACGGCTACGAAGAAGCGCGCGAGAAGATCAAGGCCAAACACCCGACAGCCATGATCTTCGGCGGTACGGTACCCGATATTCGCTGGATTGGCAACGAAGAGGGATGGGCCGGCGATACCCAATGGAGCATCTACGATTCGGAACTGAGTAAGAACCAGAAATACAAGAGCAGTGTATACGGCGACGAAAACGAGAAGAAATGGTTAGGGGGTGAGTGCGATGTCTCGATTCGTCCGGGGTGGTTCTATCACGCCCGCGAGGATCATCAGGTGAAATCGCTGGCGCATTTGGTGGATCTCTACTATCGCAGTGTGGGCCACAATGCCAACTTCTTGCTGAATTTCCCCGTTTCGTTGAGCGGAAAGATTGCCCAACAAGACTCCATCCGCATTATGGAATGGCGTCAAGTTCTTGACAACGATTTCAAAACCAATTTATTGAAGGGTTGTTATGTCGACGCTTCGACCTCAAGAGGACGGACCTTTGCCGCTTCAAAGACAACAGACGGCGATTGGGACAGCTACTGGGCTACTCCGGACGGTGTCACATCCGGCTCACTAACGTTTACATTGCCGTCAGCTACGGACGTGAACCGCATGGTGATTCAGGAGTATATTCCATTGGGACAACGTGTGCGTTCGTTCAACTTGGAATATGAAAAAGATGGGAAATGGAGTCCGATCGAATCGGTCGACTCGACTACGACTGTCGGTTACAAACGTATTGTCCGCTTCCATACGGTCAATGCCAACAAACTGCGCATCAATTTCTTGGATGCCCGCGGACCGTTGTGTATTAATAATGTAGAAGCATATATGGCTCCCACACTACTGACCGAGCCGGTTATCGCACGCAACGAAAAGAGCATCGTCTCTATCGAAGCGGGAGATCCGAATGCTGAAATTTATTACACGACCAATGGCGAGGAGCCGACGAAAGAATCGACACGATATGAGCAACCTTTCGAACTGGCACAAAAGGCAACTGTCAAGGCAATCGTATACGATGTGAAAAACGACAAGTACAGTCCGCTGACAACTGCCGAATTCGATCTGCCGTCCGACGAATACACGGCCTCTCTCAACGATGAGAAAGCAGCAATCATGTTCGACGGCAATGCCTATTCGGCCTATACCATTCCAAATAATGGAAAGGAAGTGACAATCCGTTTGAAGAAGATCCATAAGATTTGCGGCTTCCGCTATATTCCGGATCAGCGAAGATCAGCCGTCGGCCATATCTCCAACTATCAGTTCTATGTGGATGGAAAACTGGTGGCATCAGGAGAGTTCTCCAACATCAAGGCCAATCCGATCGAGCAAGAGATTCACTTCCCAACAGCAGAAGGGCAAACCATCAAGCTGGTTTCTACACGCAATGTGGACGATAGCAAGCAATTCTCCATCGGAGAGTTGTCAGTTATCACTGAATAAAAAGGCAGCGGGAAGCACGATGAATTTGTGCTTCCCGCTGATCATTAACTAAATTATCTCGTGATTATATTTATAGCAATGAAAAATCTTAACTATAGAATCCATGAATTTACATACGACTAGGCACTTCGATACCCAACAGAGCCATACCCTCCTTAACCACTTTCGCCACATTGGCAGAAAGGACGAGGCGGAACACCTTCAATTTTTCATCAGCTTCACGAAGGATCGTATAATCATGATAGAACTGATTGTATTCTTTCACTAAATCGTAGGTGTAATTGGCAATGCAAGCTGGGCTATATGTATCCCCTGCCTCTTTCACTACTTGAGCAAAATTAGCCACCAACTGAATCAAGTTCTCTTCTTTTTCAGAGATCTCAAAATCTGTAGGAAGCACATCCGGCAACACAACTCCTTGGTCTGCCGCCTTGCGCAAAACAGAGCAAATTCGAGCATATGTATATTGAATGAATGGACCGGTGTTACCATTGAAATCAATCGACTCCTTCGGATTGAAAGTCATGTTCTTACGCGGGTCGACTTTCAAGATGAAGTATTTCAACGAACCCAAGCCAACCATCCGGGCAATGTCTTCTGCTTCCTCTTTGCTCATGCCGTCCAGTTTGCCCAATTCCTGCGAGATTTCGCGTGCAGTGTTGATCATCTCGGCCATCAAATCATCGGCATCGACTACCGTTCCTTCGCGGCTCTTCATCTTTCCTTCCGGCAATTCGACCATACCATAAGAGAAGTGAACCAGCCCTTTGCCGAATTCAAATCCCAATTTATCCAACAAAATAGAGAGCACCTGGAAGTGGTAATTTTGCTCATTACCGACAACGTAGATCATTTTATTGATAGGATAATCATCAAAACGCAATTTGGCCGTTCCAATGTCTTGGGTCATATAAACAGAAGTTCCGTCTTGGCGCAACAACAACTTCTCGTCCAAACCGTCGTTTCGCAAGTCAGCCCATACCGAACCATCACCACGACGATAGAAGATCCCTTTCTCCAATCCTTCAAGGACTTTGCTTTTTCCTTCAAGATAAGTGTTGGATTCGTAGTAAATCTTGTCGAAATCAACACCCAGCATCTTGTACGTTTCATCAAATCCTGCATAGACCCAGTCGTTCATCATCTTCCATAACGAACGAACATCCGGATCACCAGCTTCCCACTTACGCAACATCTCGCGGGCTTCTTGCATCAATGGCGAAGCGGCTTCTGCTTCTTCTTTGGTCATTCCTTTAGCTTCCAAGGCAGCAG
>CAVJQR010000087.1:7944-10476 GCA_963651605.1 Agathobaculum sp. | reverse complement strand
GTTCCAATGTCTGGCAACCATAGAAAAGGCCCGCTTCCGAACGGGCAGCGACAATCACTCCTTCTCCATTTACTTCCAAAACATATCCTTCAGAGGTTTCGGGAACGTTCTGACTTGAAAGTTGCAAGTACAATCCTTTGCCTGCACGTTTGCTACGGGGAAGGCAATCCGTCATCGCGCCCAACACCGGAATCGGAGTGTCGGATGCAGCCGATACGAACGTCAACTCATGGTACATAAACCCTTTTCCCGCCAGCACTTCTACAGATTGAGGCTGGGGTAAGAGCGAGAAGGCCTTGTTTAGGTTGCGAGCATGGGCGCAAAACGTAAACAAGCACAAACATAACAACGAAAGAAATTTCATAAGGTTTGTTTTTAGAATAAATTACCTTTCAACGTTTCTCTGTGACCGCAATGCCTTCCGTTTCCACAATAGTCAGGAATGGCAATACTCAAATTCCACAGGGCGACATAGAAAGGTAGGATGTTTATAAAGGGAAAAGAGCCGGTAATAACATAGTCATTATTACCGGCTTAGAAGTTTTTTGAATAAAAACTACTTTTCGTTTTTCTCTATCATGTCTAATTACCAACCTTCATTTGGCGTACACAATGAATTAGTTTCCAATTCCTTAGAAGGGATCGGGTAATAATAATAGCGATTTGTGTTACCAACTTTTCCGGTCATCAACTGTTTATAACGCACCTCGTTGCAAGTCTGCATACGTTCTTCCAATAAACCCCAACGGCGTAAATCGTAAAAACGTTCTCCTTCAACAAAGAATTCGATGGCACGTTGCCGTTCCAAATCATTAAAAACTGCTTCGTAAGTTTGGGCTCCACTGTATGAATTCAAATTGGCACGTTCACGAATCTGATTCAAATAGCTGATGGCAACCGGCAGATCCTGCTTGCCTCGTAAATAAGATTCGGCAAGCAACAATATAACATCTGCATAACGGATAGCACGTTCGTTGATACAAGACATTGGAGGTGAAGGTTCCGATTCCAATGTATTCCAGTTCTGGTATTTCAATATCCAATAGGTATCCCATCTATCCTGCGCAAATATTTCTCTGAATGGTTTCAGATAATAGGTACATCCTTCCCAATCCCAGGCTACTGAGGTACGGGCACGATAATCAAAGTTACCGTCTTTATCTTTCTCAGCAAAGAAATAATTCATCATTTGCTGAGTCGGATTGGCTTCATACCAACCGCCGGCTTCCGGTGCAGCATATTCCTTTGGGCGCGTATTGGTTTGAGTAGAATTTATGTTTTCTCCGTCTCCCCAAATATCCGTACCGCCAACAGGTTCCATGAGTAACTCAAAAATACTTTCTTCGTTGTTCTCATGCGTATCATCAAAATTCCAAGCAAAATCATCAACCAAACGATAAGTATAAGGAGACCGTGTCAATGGTTCCAACACAGCTATCGCTTTATCGAACTGCTCTTCATAAACATAAATCTTACCTAACATGGCATTGGCAGCACCTTTTGTGGGTTTACCTACCACTTCATTTGTCACCGGCAACAGGGAAGCCGCCGTGATCAAATCCTGTTCAGCCTGTGCCCAAATCTCGGCTTGGGACGATTTTGCCAACGGGAAGGTCGATGGAGACTGTGAAGCCGTCAAACGCAAAGGAGCGTCCTTAAACTCTTTTCCCAACTGAAACAGATAAAAACCACGGATAAAAAGGCATTCTCCCTTTACTTTATTCACAAATTCATCTGAAAACTCCCCCTGTTTTTCATCCAATTTCTGCATGATGGAATTGGTTCGGTACAACGCATTGTAGAACTGATAAAACATACCTTGCGACAAAGAGTTGCCATTCGTATTGGTGAAATAACAAGCTTGGAACACATCGCTGATATCATTTCGAAATTCGACTTCGTCGGCACGGGCAATACGCATCATGACTCCACGCGTGCCGTAATAGCCTCCGTTCAATGCATTCTTCAACGGAGTATAGCAAGAGGTCAGAGCCAATTCAAAATCTGATTCCTTTTCCCAAAAAGTGTCTTCAGTTGCCTTGTTGGGATTCACCTGTTCCAATTGGGAATCACAAGAAGTGCAAAAAGAGACGAGTGCGAGAGCACAAGCTATAAAATATAGATATTTTCGTTTCATACTATTAGTTTATTAAAAAGTCACGTTCAAACCTACCATAAACGTACGGTTGGATGGATAAATAAATTCATCGAAACCGCGAGAATAAACATTAGAAGAGTTTACGTCCGGAGTATATCCCGAATAAGAGGTGATCGTAAACAGATTTTCCGCATTGACATATACGCGTGCTTTTTGGACAAGTCCATTAAACAACGAGTTGGGGAAAGTATAACCTACCTGAATATTTCTCAGACGGAAATAAGAGCCATCCTCCAAATAACGATCCGATTCCGGACGGGCATTTCGGTTGGGGTCGGTCCAAATCAGACGCGGATGGGCTGCATTCTTGTTTTCCGGTGTCCAGTAATCCAACGTACTTGCCAAATAGTTCGTTCCTCGGGTTACATCATCTA
>CAVJQR010000087.1:0-7934 GCA_963651605.1 Agathobaculum sp. | reverse complement strand
TCATCTAATTGCAGACGCGTTGCATTATAGATCTTATTGCCGGAAACGCCTTGGAAACCGATTGAGAAATCCACCCGCTTATAAGTGAAATTACCATTGATAGAATAGGTAAATTTGGGGAACGGGCTACCACAATAAACACGGTCTTCATCATTGATTGTGCCATCATTGTTCGTGTCTTTGAAACGAAGATCGCCTGGCTCGGCACTCGGTTGAATCAAAACACCGTCTTTCTGGTATGCTTGTACCTCTTCCGCGCTATTAAAATAGCCGTCTACCGGAATCAGCCAAAAGCATCCGATCGGATAACCGGCAAGAGTCTTACTCGTATAGGTACCACCATGAATAGTTCCTCCGGTAATAGCTTGCGATTCAGCACCCATTTCAACTACTTCGTTTTTGTTGTAGGTTCCTAAAAAACTAATGCCATAAGAGAAATCTTTGTTTAATGAGTCATTCCATCCGAGATTGAATTCGACACCTTGATTACGAATCTTTCCCGCATTACGAATCGGATCGTTGGATCCTCCCGTTGAAATAGGAATTGGCACATTCAACAGAATATCTTTTGTATTTTTCACATACCAATCAGCGGTCAATGTCAAACGATTGCGCAATGCCATGAAGTCAATACCGACATTCGTCATGGCGGTTTCCTCCCATTTTATATCCGGGTTGGCAAATGTCTTCGGAAAGGCTCCTTGAATCAGTCCGCTCTTGCCATCCGGATAGTTAATACCGGTGGTTACAACGGAGACATACTGATAGTCATCAATTTCCTGGTTTCCCAAAACGCCATAACCACCTCTCACTTTCAATTGGTCCAACCACGGAGCGTTGTCTTTGACGAAGCTTTCTTCTGCAGCGTTCCATCCGGCTGATACAGACGGGAAATTACCATAACGGTTGTTCGATCCGAACTTGGAAGAACCATCTCGACGGATGGTTGCCGTCAGCAAATAGCGGTTCTTATAAGAATAAAACGCACGGGCCAAGATGGAAGTCAACACACTTCGTGTAGAATTACCGCTGACGGCCAGTCCTTGTGCGGCGGCATCTATCTCCATAATGCCGGTCGGCATACCCTGACCGGAGCCTTGAATATAGCGATAGCGCGAGTCTTGATAGGTATAACCTGCCAAAAGGGAGACTTTATGATCGCCAAATGTTTGGTCATACGTCAACAAGTTTTCGACCAAAACATTGCGGGTTCTGGTTTGCTGTTCCGTTACTTGTGTCAATTCGTTCGTTGCCAATCCGAAATCATACTCACCCTGATAGTTGTTATATCTATAGAATTGGAAGTCAGGAGTCAAATTCAATTTATATTTCAATCCTTTTATAAACTCAACCGAAACGTAGGCATTGGCATAAACCTTCACGTTTTCGCTATAACGTTTCATCAGGTTATCGTCCACCATTCCCAAAGGATGCGTCAGATTCACCACGTCACCATATAAGGCACCATATCCACCTGTGCGAGAAGAGTCATAAAGTTCCCAAGTCGGAATCGCCTGCAATGTATGACCAACCATACCGCCACGAACCTCCGAATGTAATGGATTGCTTTGATCGTACGTCAAGACAACATTCGTTCCTGCCGAGAAAATGCCTTTTTTGAAATCTTGTTTGCTCTGTAAGGTGTAACGCTGATAGTTTGTTCCCTTCATGACACCGTCCTGATTCGTGTAACCGACACTATTATAATAGGTGGCATTCTTTCCACCACCCTTAATGGATAGTGCATAATTCTGCATCAATGCCGGGCCAAACATCAAATCTTGCCAGTCATTATCTGGTTTGGAGGAGAGGTCTTGTGCCATTTCCAACGGACTTAAACCGGCCGCCTGCCGTGATATTGTCGAAACTTCAGCCCAACCGGCTGCATCCAACAAATCCAAATATTTTGAAGGAGACGAGACACCGATGTTAGCGGACAAATCCACAATCGGCTTTCCCTCCGTGTTAGATCCCTCTTTGGTTGTCACAATGATTACACCATTGGCCGCGCGCGAACCGTAAATAGCTGCAGAAGAGGCGTCTTTCAAAACATCAATACTGGCAATATCATTCGGATTGATATGATCGATTCCGCTCATGTACATGCCATCTACGATATAAAGAGGAGACGAGTTGTTCAATGTTCCGATACCACGAACCATCACACGGGTACTACCGCCCGGTGTACCTCCTTGCGAAACGATATCAACACCGGCAATCTTTCCTTGCAAAGCCTGTCCGATGGTCGTATTACTTTGGGTATTCAGTTTATCTGTACTTACATTGGCTACCGAACCGGTCAAGTCCGCTTTCTTCTGCGTGCCGTAACCGATCACCACGACTTCGTCCAATGCTTTAGTATCTTCCGTTAAGACAATATTGATTGTTTTTTGGTTTCCCACCGGGATTTCTTTCGTAAGGAATCCGATATACGAGACCGTCAGTACAGATTTTGAATCGGCCTCGATAGAAAAGTTACCATCAAAATCGGTGATGGTTCCGACGGTTGTTCCTTTTACAACCACATTCACTCCGATAATCGGCTCTCCCGAATTATCAACAATCTTACCTTGTACTGTTCGTGTTTGCTGCTGAATGGTAGTAATCATGTTCTGCGAAAGCGAATTTTCCGCGAACGAACTGCAAACACAACTCCCGAGAAGGAGGGTAGACAGCTGCATTGTTCTCAAGATTCTTCTACCGGACGAGGATGCCGGACAATACTCTCTCGACAATATGTTTCTTTTCATGGATTTATAAATAGTTTAAAGTAACACAAAAATAATAATGTAGTTAGTGGAAGGCCGGTCTACTGCTTACCGGCGTGTGCCTCACTTTCTCTTTTTTCATTTGTCTGCTTTTCATGTTTGTGTAATTATAAAGTTAAGTTCTTTGATTCTGTCAATGGACTACCTTAAGTTATAAGGCAGACAATGCAGATATGCCGAAATCCGGCATATCCGCATTCACTAATTGCAAATATAAGAAATATTTTCTATTATCTTACACCTGTACGAGTATCCCACCACATTTGTTCGCCCCAAGTATTGTCTACTACACTGGCTGCGGCAGCATTAACATTTTCTTTGTTGTAAATATACTCGTTGTTCGGATAAGGCATACGGAACGGAACGTCATTGTGTTCAGTACCGAATGTACAATATCTACCAGGATATTCACCTGATGTTTGGATTGCAGTCGGGTAACCTGTTCTACGATACAACGACCAAGCCTCTTTGTTTTCCTTGAAGAGAGCAACCCACTCTTCCAAATAAATCCGGCCGAATGTATTGTCGAACTTGCCTTTGCCATTCAAGTAAGCAGTTGCGTCAGCTTCTGCTACATCATTATCCTCCATAGAGATGCGAACCGCAGTTTCATAAGCGTCTTTAGCAGAGATGCCGACACTCCAACCGCGAAGAGCGGCTTCCGCCAAGATGAAATAGTTTTCGCAAGATTTCAAGAAAGGAGTGAAACCTTTCAAGTCTTCACGATACTTAGCGCCCATACGGGAAACCGTATTCAAGTTGGAGGGAGCACTTAAGGCTCCATTCTCATAACCATGATACTCTCCATCACTTGCTGCCGGCTTCATGATAGTTGAAATACGAGGATCCTCCTGACTAAGCATATGAGCCACGAAAATATTACTCATACCATGGTCGTCACGAGTCAAAAAGTCACTTGCATACGGCTCTTTGTAGTCACCGTCACCTTGCCAATAGAAGAAAGCATTCTCAGCGCTGGTTGACAAGAACGGGTATTTGCTTGGGTTCTGAGCAATCTCTTCTACAGTGCTCTTAGCCAAATCCGGCGCAACATTGACAATACGCATAGCAGCACGCAAGCGGAGAGAGTTACAGAACTTTTGCCACAAAGCGACATCACCATTGAACAAGAAATCGCCGCTTCCTAAATCATCGCTTCCCAATCCGGCAGCCATTTCGTCTGCAATCGTTTTCAAGTCGTTCAAGATGGCCGGATAGATATCAGACTGCTTGTCATATTTCGGTTTAACAAGCCCTTCGGATACTTTATTCGCCTCAGAATAAGGAATATCACCAAAATAGTCGGTAGTAGTCAACCACAAATATTGTTTCCAGATGCGGGCAGCCCAACGGATGTTCTTCAGATCCGAAGCAGTCGACTCTGTTATTTCCAATAAATCATTCAACTGTTCGTTCATACGGTAGCAGTTAGAGAACTTATTTCCGAACGTATTGTTCGTTGGAATGTAGTTGTAGTTATTCATATACTGGATCTTCGAATCATAACCGGCCCACTGTTCTGAATCATCAAACGCTCCATCTTGAGTCGCTGTAGAACGGAGAACATAACCTAACATATTGCTTGGTATTCCGTTCGAAAGAGCATCCGGGTCCGTGTTGATCTCCTCAAATTTACTGGTACAGCCGCCAAGCGCAAGTGTTAACGCCAAAGAGGCAATTGCTGAATTTCTAAATATTTTTTTCATCATGATTTCTGCATTTAAAGGGTTTAGAATGTCAAATTAAGTTTCAAACCGAAGCTGCGAGACGATGGTACGGATGCTTGTTCGAAACCGACACCACGGCTATCACTTGATACACCACCTGTTTCAGGATCCAAGCGCATGGTATTCGAACTGTGTACCCACATCAACCAAAGGTTGTTACCGATCAACGATACAGTAGCACCGCTGATATAGCGGGTCTTCGCAATTATTTGCTTTGGAATCGTGTATGAAATATACGCTTCACGCAACTTCAAGTAAGAACCGTCAAATACATAATATTCAGAAACGTCATTCTTGAACCAAGAGTAAGCATCTGTTTCGATCGTATTGGTTACCCATTTGCCATTGGCATCCTGCATTACGACTTTTTCATTTTCCAATACATCCACACCGGCTACGATATTACGCTCACGTACACTATTTTTGGCAGTTTCATAAGCAGTACCTGCTGAATATGCGTGCGACATAGTCTGAGACCAAATATCACCACCGATACGCAAATCCAACAAGAAGCCGAAGCTCAAGTTCTGGATATTGAAGTCGTTTCGCCAGTTCAACAAGGCTTTCGGTGTTACGTTACCGATAATCTGCGCGCTCTTCGATTTAGCCAAACCGTTTGAGTTGACCTTGATAGCACCGATCTGATCAGAAGAAGCAAAACCGTTTGTCACATCCTCTTCCGTTACACGGTCGAAACCGGTACCCACCAAGTTACCCCATTCCTTACCAACATTTGCTTGAGTGGCGATACCCCACGTCCAACCAATCTGATACTCTTCCAAACCCGGGTAAAGCTCAACGACTTTACTCTTGTCTTTAGAGAAGTTCAATGTCGAGCTCCAGTTCAAACCTTTCTTGCTCTGGAGGATGTCACCTCTTACCTGCAATTCAACACCCTTGTTTTGGATCTCACCGGCATTGATCAACATCGCACTGTAACCGCTTGAATACGGAATGGTTACGTTCAAGATCTGATCTGTTGTTTTCTTGTGGTAGTAAGCAAAGTCGAAGTGCAAACGATCATGCAAGAAGCCCAACTCTGTACCGACTTCCCATGTTTGAATGCTTTCAGGCTTCAAATCCGGGTTCGGATATACGGTACTCTTATAGATCTGTGCCACACCATTGAATGAATTGGTGGTAGCATAGTAGTATGAACGATTACGATACGGCGTTGTGGCACTACCGACTTCGGCCCAACCTGCACGCAACTTCCAGAAAGAAAGTGCACTGCCATCACCCTTCAATCCCGGCAAAGACTCAGTAACGATCCAGCTGGCACTGACTGACGGGTAGAAGAATGCATCGTGAATAGTTGAATCCCAGTCGTTACGGGCACTCAAATCAACGTACAATTGGTTCTTCCATCCAACAGAAGCATTGGCATAAACGGAATTTGAACGGCGGTGCGAGTGGTCCATATAGTTGTAAGCTGCACCACTCTTGTTGGAGATAGTGTAGATACCCGGCACGGTCAAAGCCGTAGCACCCATACGGAAGTCTTCCCAGCTTACATCACGATAGTTGGCACCTGCCAAAGCTGTGATATTGAAATCGCCGAATGTCTTGTTGAAGCTGGCGATGAAGTCCAAGTTCAACTCGGTATTCTTCGCATTGATCTGCGTGAAACCACCATTTGGCCAATCACCATAGTCAACATAATGTTTTTCGAACGAAGTTGAATTATAGTAGTCCAAACCGGCACGGCCTTCAAACTTCAAGAAATCGAACGGCTGATAGTACAAAGAAGTCTTACCGAAGATACGGTCACGCTGGTAACTGTTCGTATTCTTGTAAACGTTGAAATAGGGGTTCAAGTGGTAGTTCGTATTCCAGTTATACATGGTATAGTCACCATTGGCATCTACCTGATCCCAATTCTCCTTCAACGTTTTCATATTAATCTGACGTCCGGACCAAGCCATCAATGAGTTGATCGGGTTATTTCCACCGTAACCTTGTGCCAACAAGTTGTCACTCTTCGTACGCGTGTAGCTTGTGCTCAAGTCGTAAGAGATATATTTGTTGAATTTGAAGAATGAGTTCAACTGAGCCGAATATCTCTTCTGATCCGTATTAGGCACCGTACCTTTCTGGTCACGATAAGAGATAGAAGCACGCGTATTGGAATTTTCCGTAGCAGATGTCAATGAGATCGTATGGTTCATTGAGTAACCTGTCTGGAAGAACTCCTTCACATTGTTTGGACGAGACACCCAAGGAGCTTTCTCACCGTTGCTATCGTATTGAACCAAGTTCAAGCCTGCATCCAAGCGAGGACCCCAAGATTCATCGTAGAAGTCGTTAATACCATTCGAACCGTCAACCCAATTGAAGCCGTATTGTTCAGCATAGTCCTGATAGCTCAATTCCGGGTGGTAAGCTTGCCAGTGCCATTCGTCACCGTTGTTACCTTGACCATAAGAATTCTGCAACTTAGGAATAGTTGAAATTCGGTCGATAGTAAAGTTACCATCGTAAGCAACCTTCACACCGCTACCCTTCTTTCCTGATTTGGTAGTGATCAAGATAACGCCATTACCGGCGCGCATACCATAGAGGGCAGCAGAACCACCTTTCAGGACGGTCATTGACTCGATGTCTTCCGGGTTGATATCATTCAAACCAGAACCATAGTCGACACCGTTATATGTATTATCACCTGAACGCTGCGTATCGTTCGAAATAGGAACACCATCCACAACGATCAACGGCTGCTGATCATTCGACAAAGAGGAGTTACCACGAACCGAAATACGAGAAGAAGCACCGACAGTACCACCGAATTGGTTGATCTGTACACCGGCTACTTTTCCGGACAAAGCACCTGTCACACTCATCTGACCTGCTTTTGTCAATTCTTCTGCACCAACCTCCTGGATTGCATAACCCAATGATTTTTTCTCGCGGGAGATACCCATTGCTGTTACAACCACCTCGTCCAAATTTTGGGAGTCAGAGTCCAACGAAACATTCATCACAGCAGAAATAGGCACTTCCTTGCTTTTCAAACCCACGTATGATATCATCACTGATTTTGCATCTGTGGGAACATCCAATGAAAATTTACCGTCGAAATCAGAAATGGTTCCAATCGTTGTACCTTTCACGACAATGGCTGCACCGATTACGGGCTGACCATCTTCAGCGGAGATAACCTGACCTGTTACTTTTTTAGTCTGAGCTGTAGCCATTCCAATACTGGAAGCTGCCAAGCAGACCATCAATAAGCCAATCTTTTCCATAGACTACTTTTTTAATTAATGTTCACTTCAATTTTACCATTTGCTGTCCAAACACAAAAGACCAAGAGAAATCTTTTGCTGATTAATAATATCGAACGCAGCACATAAAACGAATTTTAAAGGTATTTTATCTAATGCGTAAATTTTTATTTCAATATTATAAACTTTGTACTTTGCAAATATAAGGATAATTT
>CAVJQR010000086.1:5448-10609 GCA_963651605.1 Agathobaculum sp. | reverse complement strand
GTTACAACATAACATTACAAAGCGTTACAAATTGTTTTTTGAACTCGATTAGGGGACGGATATATTTTACACCATATCATACAAGAAAAGGGCCATTGCCGTTTCTTTGACAATAGCCCTTTCATATATGCTTAACAACTATGATTAATCCTGATGGTTCTGATGACCGTTGTTATTGCGTGGACCGTGGTTGTTTCCACGAGGACCTCTGTCGCCTCTCTCCGGACGTGGACCGCGTTCTGCTCTTGGCGGGCGTTCCTCATATCCTTCCGGTTTCGGCAGCAACACTTTGTGAGAAAGTTTGAACTTGCCTGTCTTCGGATCGATATCAACCAACTTCACATTGATCGTATCCCCTTCTTTCAAACCGGCCTGTTCTACTGTTTCCAAACGTTTCCAGTCGATTTCCGAGATGTGCAGCAATCCATCCTTACCCGGCATAAATTCAACGAATGCGCCATAAGGCATGATGGATGAAATCTTTCCTTCGTACACTTCTCCAACTTCCGGAACGGCAACAATAGCCTTGATCGCTTTGATAGCAGCATCAATAGTGCTCTTATTGTTACCAGATATTTCAATCTTACCTACACCGTCTATTTCTTCAATCGATACAGTTGCTCCTGTTTTTTCTTGAATACCCTGAATAATCTTACCGCCCGGGCCAATGATTGCGCCAATGAACTCCTTCGCTACAGTCATTGTCTCGATACGAGGAGCATGAGGTTTCAAATCAGGACGAGCTTCCGGTTGAGCTTCCACGATCTTGCCCAAGATAAACATACGGCCATCACGCGCTTGTGCCAAAGCTCTTTCCAAGATTTCGTATGACAAACCGTCTACCTTGATATCCATCTGAGTGGCAGTAATACCGTCTTTCGTACCTGTCACCTTGAAGTCCATATCGCCCAAGTGATCTTCATCACCCAAAATATCAGACAAGATAGCATAGTTCGTACCATGATTCTCTGAAATCAAGCCCATAGCAATACCAGAAACCGGTTTCTTCATCGGGACACCGGCATCGCGCAATGCCAAGGTACCGGCACAAACAGTAGCCATTGAAGAAGAACCATTTGACTCCAAAATATCAGACATCACACGTACAACATACGGATAGTTTTCAGGGATCATACGTTTCAATGCTCGCCAAGCCAAATGTCCGTGACCAATCTCACGGCGGCCGACACCACGTTGCGCCTTAGCCTCGCCTGTTGAGAACGGAGGGAAGTTATAATGCAACAAGAAACGTTCTTTTCCATGAACCAATACATCGTCAATCAACTTCTCATCATCTTTTGTTCCTAAAGTAGCTGTTGACAAAGACTGGGTTTCACCACGAGTGAAGATAGCTGAACCATGAGGGCCGGGGAGACAATCTGTTTCGATCCAAATCGGACGAATTTCTGTTGTCTTACGGCCATCCAAACGTTTGCCTTCATCCAAGATGGCACGACGCATAGCCTCTTTCTCTACGTCATGGTAGTAACGGTCGATCATGCCGACCTTTTCTTCTGTCAATTCCTCTTCTGTAAACTGAGCTTTATATTCTTCAACGATAGCATCGAAGGCATCTGCGCGTTGGTGCTTGTCTGTTCCGGAAGTAGCTACGGCATAAGCCTTGGCATAACATTTGTCATGGACATCCTTGCGCAAATCATCATCGTTTACTTCGTGGCAATATTCTCGTTTAACGGTAGTGCCACAAGCCTCCATCAATTCCAACTGGGCTTGGCATTGTGCCTTGATAGCTTCGTGAGCTGCTTTGATAGCATCGAGCATTTCAGACTCTTGTACTTCATCCATCTCGCCTTCCACCATCATGATATTGTCTAACGTAGCACCTACCATAATATCAATGTCTGCTTTTTCCAATTGAGAGAACGTCGGGTTGATGACAAACTGACCATCTACACGCGCTACACGTACTTCAGAAATCGGGCCATTGAATGGAATGTCAGAAACAGCCAAAGCGGCAGAAGCTGCCAAACCGGCCAAAGCATCCGGCATATCTTCACCATCGGCAGAGAACAAAATAATGTTTACAAAGACCTCGGCGTGATAGTTGTCGGGGAAAAGTGGACGCAATGCGCGGTCCACCAAACGAGCCGTCAAAATTTCATAATCTGACGCTTTACCCTCACGTTTGGTAAAGCCACCGGGGAAACGCCCGAAGGCTGAAAATTTTTCTTTGTACTCAACTTGCAGCGGCATAAAGTCAACACCGGGATTGGCATCTTTAGCAGCACAAACAGTGGCCAACAAAACCGTGTTGCCCATACGGACTGTCACAGCGCCATCTGCCTGTTTTGCCAATTTACCGGTCTCAATCGTGATGGTTCTTCCATCACTTAATTCGATCGTCTTGTTAATTGGATTAAGCATAATCTTAATTTCTTTTTCTCTTCAAATAAATCGGTGCAAAGGTAAATAAACTTTGACGGATAACCTATTAAAATATGATTAAAATATTTCACAACCACCCATTTACAAAGGTCAAAAATAATATTTTTCTTTTCATTGCCGATAAAAAAGTAAAAATAATGTACATTTGCAATTTGAACAAACTAATATTTTTAAGAATGAAATCTATTCAAGGTTATATAGGATGGGTATTGGCTTTAGTATTAGCCGTATCTTGCCAAGACAACAAACACTTCAAAGTGGACGGCATCGTATCGGGGGCCGATGGCCAAACGATGTATTTGGAAAATGTCGGCATCTCGACCGTCGAAGTATTGGACTCTGCCAAACTGAATGCTGCGGGCAAGTTCGAATTCAAGCAACCACGTCCACAATTTCCGGAGTTCTACCGTCTACGCCTGAAGAACCAACTTATCAACTTTGCTGTCGACTCGACCGAATCGCTCCATATCCAAGCCGATGCCGGCACGTTTGCTACATCCTATACCATTGAAGGTTCTGAAAACAGCAAAGCCATCAAAGCCATCACATTGGCCCAATTGGATGCCAACCAGGCCATTCACAAATTGCGCAAAGACTACGAGCACCAAATGCTGAATGACACTACTTATGCCCGAAAGCTTTTGGACGCTTCCAATGCCTACAAAGAGGAAGCTCTCAAATATATATATGGTGCACCGATGTCGACCGCTGCCTACTATGCACTTTTCCAACAAGTAGACGGGTTATTGTTCTTCGATTTGTATGACAAGAAAGATTCACGTGCCTATGGGGCTGTAGCTACCAGCTACGACCATTTCTATCCGGAAAGCCCTCGTACGAAGCAATTGTATAACTTGGCGCTGCAATCCATCAAGATTATCCGGGGCCAACGCAAATTGGATTTAGACAACATCGCCACGAAAGAGATCAATTTCTTGGAAGTCGAGTTGCCGGATATCCGTGGCAACATGATCAAGCTCTCCGAAATCGCCAAAGGCTCTCCCGTTTTGATCAACTTCACGGCTTACCAAGCCGAATGGTCGCCTGCACTCAATATGGAGCTGAACAAGGTCTACTCGCAATATGCCGCACAAGGATTGAAGATCTATCAAATCTCGTTGGATTCAGACGAACATTTTTGGAAGAATGCAGCGATCAATCTTCCTTGGATCTGCGTACGTGACCCAGAGACAGCCTATTCACAAGTGGCAGCCCTCTACAACGTAAAACAACTGCCCACCGTATTCCTTCTTGACAAGAATGGCAGTATTGTCAAGCGTGAAGATGACCCTCAACAGTTGGAAAAGAGCATAAAATCTATCTTATAATGAACATTTTGCAACAAATATATGTTGTAAAGCAGAGAAGTTGATGGTACAAAAACCAAAAACTTCAATTATATTTGCAAAGTCTTTACATAATCATAAAAAGGAGTTCCGGTCATAGCGATTGGCCGGGCTTCTTTTTTTATTGTGTCATTCGAATTGAAAATAACTATTAATATCAAATAAAAAAACAGGAGGATTTATTATGGCTGTTAGTTATATGACAGAAGAAGGTTACAACAAGATCTTAGCTGAGATCAACTATCTTGAAACCGTAAAGCGTCCTGAAATCTCTGCTCAGATTGCAGAAGCAAGAGATAAAGGTGACTTGTCTGAAAATGCAGAATACGACGCAGCAAAGGAAGCCCAAGGTATTATGGAGGCTAAATTGGCCCAGTTGAAAGGTCTGATTGCCAACGCCCGTTTAATCGACCAGTCGCGTGTACAGACAAATGAAGTTCAGATCTTGAACAAGGTCAAGATCAAGAACGTTAAAAATAACGCAGTGATGACTTATACGCTGGTCTCAGACTCTGAAGCCAACTTAAAAGAGGGCAAGATCGCCATCAGCACACCGATTGCTCAAGGCTTGCTCGGCAAAAAAGTAGGCGATATCGTTGAGATCAAAGTACCGTCGGGACTGATGCAGTTCGAAGTCATGGAAATATCCATTTAATACGATGCAATATGGCAACAATCTTCAGTAAAATCGTGGCCGGTGAAATCCCCAGCCACAAGGTGGCGGAGAACGATGAATTCTTCGCATTTTTGGATATCAATCCGGTAGCCGTCGGCCATACATTGGTCATCCCCAAAAAGGAGATCGACTACATTTTTGACATTGACGATGCTGAATTGGGACGAATGATGGCATTTGCAAAACGCGTAGCGAAAGCACAGGAGAAAGCCATCACATGCAAACGCGTAGGTGTTGCTGTCATGGGATTGGAAGTGCCCCATGCACACATTCACTTGATCCCCATCACCAAAGAATCTGATATGTACTTTGGCGGGAAAAAGTTGGAAATGTCGCAAGAGGAATTGGCCGAAGTGGCAGCAAAAATCCGCGAAAATTTCAAATAATACATTCTTTCTTTTAGAAAGAGAGATAGCGATTATTTGGATCATTGTTGAGAATTAAATTTTCATTAGTGGTTTTTACTCATAACTTTGATAGCCTTAAATCAAAAGAAAAGGTCGATTTGCGAAGATCGACCTTTTCTCATTATAAATCCTGACCCTATAGCTTTCTTTTTCAAGATATAGGACTTTTCATTCTCAACTTGCCCAATAAGGCCCCACTGCATTATGAAAGAATCCTTCGATTCCCATATGAAGTGTATAATAACCGACGAGGAGCGTCGAGATCAACCACAATATTGCCAACGTCCACTTGACAGAACTCGTCAACGGCTTCGTCTTGAAAAAAG
>CAVJQR010000086.1:590-5438 GCA_963651605.1 Agathobaculum sp. | reverse complement strand
ATGATAGCCAAAATAGGGAAGAGAATAATACCGGCCAACACCAAAGCTACTTTCACGAGAACGCCCACAATCTGCACAAGCAAGTCGGCCGCTTTCTGCCAAACAGAGCGCTCACCTTCTGAATTTGTCAGCTCATTGATGCGATTCCCTATATTATCAAAACTATCCGTCACGGTTTTTCCAATTGTCTCAACCGTCACAGACTCGCCACGCATCTCTAATTTTTCTGTTGCAGTCTTTGCCTCCGGCAAGATGATCCACAACAATAAATAAATAAGCGACACGATACCAAAGAAGAAGAGCAAAAGCAACATAGCAATACGCACCAGGGTCGCATCCCATCCCATATAGGCAGCCAATCCGCCGGCCACACCTCCGATGATTTTATTGTCCGGATCGCGCATCAGTCGCTTGCGCCCACCCTTTACTTCAGACGCAATCTCCGTTGGTTTCTCTTGCTCCGTTTCAGAATCTTCTCCAAACAATTCTTCAGGTTTGCCCATTCGTGTGATAACCATCTCGACCTCTTTTAGGGTGATCACTTGATACCCTAACCGTATACGCTCACTGAACAGTTCCGATATACGGTTCTCGAAGTCTTCCATGATCTCGTCCGAACCCTCTTCTTTGCGGAAATGGATCCGCAAATTATTCAAATATTTGTCCAACAACTGGTAAGCATCTTCATCTATGTTGAAGACCGTTCCGCCCAAGTTGATATTGAATGTCTTTTTCATCGTCTTGTTGTTTGTTTTTAGTTGTTCTTAATATGGTTGATGGTTTCGGTCAGTTGTTGCCACGACTGTTCCAATTCTTGAAGGAACTCCTCGCCCGACTCAGTCAGTGCATAATACTTGCGGGGAGGTCCTTGCGTCGACTCTATCCAGTTATAGCTGAGGAATCCGCAATTCTTCAGGCGCATCAGCAGCGGGTACAACGTACCTTCCACGACTATCAAGCGAGCCTCCTGCAATTTCTGAATAATATCAGAAGAGTAAGCCGGCTCTTTCTTTAACAAGAGAAGGATACAATACTCCAATGTACCTTTCCTCATCTGCGATTTTACGTTTTCTGCATTCATTTTACTCCTACTATTTATGCCAACAAATGTATGTAAAATTTATGTACTATGTAATACATAATACTATTGTTTTAGTATTATTTAACGCATAACACTCTAAGAGCTGGCACAATATTGCACATTTTCCGCAAATCTGTGTAATATTTCATGCATCATACCCTTGATTTATCAGAAATAAAGTAAATTTGCAGAAGCAATTAAAACAAACATCTATGGCTTACTATCATTTTGCCGAGTTGATACCTCGGCAAGCAGAAAAATACGGCAACCGTACAGCTCTTAAATATAGAGACCAAGCAACCGGCAAATGGTTGAAAGTCTCCTGGAATGAATTTGCAGAGTTTGTTTCACTGACAGCACAAGCAATGGCCGACAGTGGCATACAAGTACAAGAGAATATTGGAGTCTATTCGCAAAACATGCCCCAATGTCTCTACACCTGCTTCGGCGCCTACACCAATCGTGCGGTCGATGTTCCGATGTATGCTACCAGCTCTCCGACACAAATCGCATTCATTGTTGAGGATGCCCATATCCATACCCTTTTTGTCGGCGAGCAGTTGCAATACAACAATGCATTCATCGTACAGAAACAGCTCCCCAACATATTGAAACGTCTTGTCATCTTCGACAACAATGTCCGATTGAATCCTGAAGACAAAACTTCTGTCTATTTCGATGACTTCATTCGTATAGGGAACAATGCCCATGCTGAAAACACAATCAAGGTGCGTAGTTCACAAGCCCTGCCGGCAGATACCGCCACGATCATTTATACCTCTGGTACAACAGGTCGTTCAAAAGGTGTTGTCTTGACGCATGCCAATTATTTGGAAGCCATACGTGCACACAATATTCGTATTCCACAAGTGACGGACAAGGATCTTTCCATGTGCTTCCTTCCGTTGACCCATATCTTCGAAAAGGGATGGACGGTTGTCTGCTTGAGCAAAGGTTGTCAGGTAGCCATCAATCAGAATCCGAAAGAGATCCAAAAGATGCTGCCGGAGGTAAGTCCTACTGTCATGTGTTGTGTACCCCGCTTTTGGGAGAAAGTCTACATCGGCATTCAAGAGAAGATCAACTCCTTCTCACCCACCATGCAAAAAATTTTCAAGAATGCCATTGCTGTCGGACACGAATACATCATCAACTACAAGCGTCTTGGCAAGCCTGCACCCTTTTGGTTGCGTGCCAAGTTCGAGTTCTACGACAAGACCGCATTCAATCTTCTGAAGAGTGTATTGGGCATTAAGCGAGGGAAATTCTTCCCTGTAGCAGGTGCTCCGCTCTCCGACAAAGTATTGGAATTCTTGCTCTCACTCAATATTCCATTGCGATATGGCTATGGATTGAGTGAGACCACCGCCACCGTTTGCTTCTTCCCCGAAGAGAACTACACGATCGGATCGATGGGTATCATCCAACCTGATCTGCAGGTAAAGATTGATCCTTCCAACAATGAGATCTTGGTGAAAGGCAAAACCGTCATGGCCGGTTACTATAAGAATCCGGAAGAGAATGCCCGTGCCTTTACGGAAGATGGCTATTTCCGCACAGGCGATGCCGGTCGCCTCGAAGGCAATACGCTCTACTTCTCCGAACGTATCAAAGATTTGTACAAGACATCCAACGGCAAATATATTGCTCCACAAGCCATCGAGTTGAGCATTACAAGCGATCCATATATTGAACAGATTGCCATCATAGGAGACCAGCGCAAGTTTGTCAGCGCGTTGGTTGTGCCCAACTATCATCTGTTGGAGAATTATGCAAAGAGCAATAACATTCCCTTCAAGGATCGTTCTGAATTAGCCAATAACGGATACATTCATAAGTTCATCGAGTCGCATATCGAATCGCACCAAAAAGAACTGGCAAGTTTCGAAAAGATCAAGCGTTTCACCCTCTTGACCGAGCCTTTCTCCATGGAAAGTGGAGAACTGACCGACACGTTGAAGTTACGTCGCCGCGTTGTCGCTGAGCATTACGCAGCGCAGATTGATGCGATGTACGCAGAATAATTGTATCTTTGCACACAAATCAACAAATAAACAAACTATTCTTATGATTACATCAGACCAACTACAGGACGTGTTGGAGCGCGAGAAAGCGCTGAGGGGGTATCTTTGACATTGATGGTAAGACCATTCAATTAGAAGAAGAAGAATTACGTACCCAAGACCCGGGCTTTTGGGAAGATGCCAAACGTGCCGAAGTCCAAATGAAAAAGGTCAAAGACCTTAAAAAATGGATTGAACTCTATAGCGAAGTCAAAGCCGCCGCCGATGAAGTCCAATTGGCATATGAATATGTCAAGGAAGAGATCGTCTCGGAAGAAGAGGTCGACACTGCCTATAACAAGGCATTGCAACTGATCGAGAGCCTTGAGTTCCGCAATATGTTGCGCGACGAAGCTGATCAGATGAGTTGCGTATTGAAGATCAACTCCGGCGCCGGCGGTACAGAGAGTCAAGACTGGGCATCAATGCTCTATCGTATGTACACACGATGGGCGGAAGCCAATGGCTATAAAATCTCCATTGCCAACTACCAAGATGGTGATGAAGCGGGCATCAAGACCGCCACATTGAACATCGAAGGAGATTATGCTTATGGCTATTTGAAGAGTGAAAATGGAGTACACCGCTTGGTGCGCGTCTCGCCTTATAATGCACAAGGCAAACGAATGACCTCCTTTGCGTCTGTGTTTGTCACTCCTTTGGTAGACGACACCATTGAAGTGAAGATTGATCAGGCCGCTATCTCGTGGGATACATTCCGTTCGGGTGGTGCAGGTGGACAGAACGTCAACAAAGTAGAATCAGGCGTTCGCTTACGTTACCAGTTCAAGGATCCCTACACCGGCGAAGAGGAAGAGATCTTGATTGAAAATACGGAAACGCGCGACCAACCCAAGAACCGCGAGAATGCCATGCGCCAATTGCGATCTATCTTGTACGACAAAGAGCTGAAGCACCGCATGGCCGAACAAGAGAAGGTCGAGGCAGGCAAAAAGAAGATCGAATGGGGCTCGCAGATCCGCAGCTATGTCTTCGACGACAGACGTGTCAAAGACCACCGTACCAACTATCAGACATCGGATGTGACCGGTGTAATGGATGGTAAGATCGACGGATTCATCAAGGCCTATCTGATGGAATTTGCCGGTTCGGAAGCTGCAGAAAAATAAACATTCACTACTTGACTTGTAAACTCCTCCATCGGTTTATGAACAACCGACGGAGGAGTTTTTTGTTATATACTCCCTTTTCCACCGATTTTTTCACCAATATGGATAGTTATAAACCGAGTTGTCAACCAATTGTGCATAACAATGGTGCAAAATGTGAAGAGAAAACTTGCATATCTCGCAAATAAGTCGTAATATTGCAGCCGATTTCAAGAAATAACTATCGGAAATCCGGTCCTATAGCTCAGTTGGTTAGAGCACCTGACTCATAATCAGGGAGTCCTTGGTTCAAGCCCAAGTGGGACCACTACCAAAAGCTTCGAGGATTATCCTTGAAGCTTTTTTATTTCTCTTTCTGAAGCCCCCTATTTCTATACTTCCTATCTCCTCTGTTTTTCAAGATGTCAAAGAGCTTCTTACCGACTGTCATGTCAACACAAAGATAAAGGAAACCCCAAGTAAGGTGTTGGGCTGTGTAAGGATACGCCATTACAAAGCAGGAATCAGACAAGAAGAGGGCCGCCCTACGAATAGAGCAGCCCTCTTTTTTTATCCTTTTCTTATGAAAAGTTCT
>CAVJQR010000086.1:0-580 GCA_963651605.1 Agathobaculum sp. | reverse complement strand
TGCAAGCAGCTTGTAAAGCTAGTGATATATTAGGTTTCAACGTTAAAGCCGTTAGGTATAATACGGTAGAAATGCGGAATTTATTGAACTTTGCAAAAGAAAAAGAACTTCTAGATAAGCCATTTCTAGAAGTATATAATCAATATAATGAATAAGTAAATGAGTTCCAGTTGGTGCTGGATAGATTTTAAACTGTAAATCTACGAGTCCTAGGGTAGATTTACCTTTATATCCTTATATAAACCAGTGCACATATAAAAAGGATAGCTTATTATATATTGATAAAACAAAGGGTTATGTTTTTAATTTTTGTAACCCAACATTCTCAGGTTACTAATCATCCATAAATTAGTGACTTTTATGATGTATTTTCAACAAGTAAAACATCAAAAGGTGCCTTTGCCTTAATAAAGGGTTACACATGGGAGTATTCTCAGTAGTTTGAGAATAAAGCTGAGAACTCCCATGTTTTATAAAGATTAATTTTAAATATTAAAAATATGGTATATCTAATTATTTTTCTAATTGTTTTAGTTATTGGAGGTATATTCTGGTACAGATACTCGAATAGAGTATTTGA
>CAVJQR010000085.1:0-10694 GCA_963651605.1 Agathobaculum sp. | reverse complement strand
GTTTAAAAATGCCCAAAGCATCGCCAGCTTCTTGCCTGTTTTTGCCACTTCTCCGACATTGAACATGTTGAATACACGTTATATTATTTACAGTCCGGAGCAACCACCGTTGGTAAATCCGTATGCAAACGGCAATGCATGGTTTGTAGAAGAGGTTCGTCAAGTGGAAAATCCAGATGCAGAAATTGCAGCCTTGGATGAAATTGATCCGAAACACATAGCTGTAGTGGAAAAGCGTTTTGCCGATCAGTTGAAAGGCTTTACTCCTCAGGTAGATTCCACCGCAACCATTCAGCTGGATAGTTATCGTCCTAACAAACTCACCTATTCAGTAAAGAGTTCAACAGAGCAATTGGCTGTCTTTTCTGAAATCTATTACCAACCCGGATGGAAAGCTACCATTGACGAAAAGCCGGCCGATCATTTCCGTGCAGACTGGATTCTTCGTGCAATGCGCATACCGGCAGGCGAACACCAAGTCGTCTTCGAATTCCGTCCACAAGGCTATATCGTAGCAGCTCAAGTATCTGCTTACAGTAGTTTTATTATTTTATTGTTGTTGATTGCGATTGTTGGTTATTCGATTTGGAAAGAGGTAAAACAACCTGAACAATAAGTATATTCCATTCCCAATGCTCTTTTCAAGAGGGTGCTGACCATTTCGCTGCACATTGCAGAGGATCATAAAAAATGGTCGGCACCATTCTGAAAAAAGTACTCGATGATTTTTCAAAGATGCCAATGAATATTTGTAGGGCATACGAAAAGAAGAAGCGGCCACTCTATAGAAATACTATCTGAGTGGCCGCTTCTTTTTATGATTATCCACAAGGATTATAGCGAAATCCTCCTGTTTTTGATTTGAATCTTGAACCCTTATTTGATGATCTTCTCCAAGCCTTCAATATTGTTTTTCAATTCTTCATCCGTAACACTGTAATTTTGCAAATCTCCCTCAATGTAACGGTCGTAAGCTGTCATATCAATCAAGCCATGACCGGAGAGGTTAAACAAGATTGTGCGTTGTTTTCCTTCTTGTTTCGCTTGTTCAGCTTCGCGGATAGCGGTAGCGATTGCATGAGCAGATTCCGGAGCCGGAATGATACCTTCGGTTTGTGCGAACAAGGTAGCCGCCTTGAATGTTTCCAATTGTGGAATGTCAACAGCTTCCATCATACCGTCTTTTCTCAATTGACTTACGATAGAGCCGGCACCATGATAGCGCAAACCTCCCGCATGAATGTGAGCAGGAGCGAAATTATGGCCCAATGTAAACATCGGGATCAAAGGAGTATAACCCGCTTCATCGCCAAAGTCATATTGGAACTCGCCTCGAGTCAACTTCGGGCAAGACTCAGGTTCTGCAGCAATGACGCGAATGTCTTTTCCTTCTACCAATTTATGGCGCAAGAATGGGAAGGAGATACCGGAGAAGTTTGAACCTCCACCGAAGCAACCGATAACAACGTCAGGATATTCTCCAGCCATTTCCATCTGTTTTTCGGCTTCCAATCCGATAACCGTCTGGTGAAGTGCCACGTGATTCAGTACACTGCCCAACGTATAACGGCAGTTTGGTGTTGACATAGCCAACTCAACTGCTTCAGAGATGGCCGTACCCAAGCTTCCTTGATAGTTAGGATGATCGGTTAATATCTTACGTCCGGCCTTCGTACTCATACTCGGAGAGGCAATTACCTGCGCGCCAAATGTCTGCATAATGGAACGTCTGTACGGTTTTTGATGATAACTTACCTTTACCATATAGACGGCCAACTCCAAACCAAATGCTTTTGCGGCATATGAGAGGGCTGCACCCCACTGCCCGGCACCTGTTTCAGTCGTGATGTTGGTGATGCCTTCCTGCTTGCAATAGTAGGCTTGCGCAATGGCTGAGTTCAATTTATGGGAGCCGACCGGGCTGACACTTTCATTTTTGAAATAGATATGTGCCGGAGTATCCAATGCTTTTTCCAAACCATAGGCACGAACCAATGGTGTAGGGCGCCAGATTTTATATAAATCACGAACCTCTTCCGGGATTTCAATCCATGTGTCGGTAGTATCCATCTCTTGGTGAGAGACGGCCTTCGAGAACAAAGGATATAAATCTTCTTCTTTCAGTGGCTGCTTGGTTTGCGGATTCAACATAGGCTGCGGCTTCTGTTTCATATCCGCTACAATATTATACCAAGCTGTTGGAATATCTTTCTCTTGAAGTAAGAATTTTTTAGTCTTCATGATACTATTATTTTTGTCAATTATGTAAGCAAAGGAAGTAAAAATATTTCATTTTTCAAATAAAATGCATATCTATCTACAAATTGTTTTTACTTCACCTCTTCATAATCAACATATTCCCCCTCGTCTTGTCCGTATACTTTGCGGTGTTGTTGATAGACATTGCTCTCGTTCGCCCGAGAAGAAGCATATTGTTGGCGGTTTGATTGCCGATTGGTATTGGCGTTTGTTTGTTGTTGTTGCTGTCTTTGTTTGTTGGAATCTCCCCCACCGAACAGCATTCGTTTGAATGAACGGACGACGGTGAAGCCCATCAACGTCAACAAGAGCAAGAACATTAAAAACATGAAAGCAATAAACTTGAACATAGTCTTCTATTAAAATTGGTAAATGAATTGTCTTTTTCTAAACAAAACAACTAAATGTCCCGTTTGGTTTTATCGTTGTTTGTTAAAAAGAGACAAGATGATGTAAAGAATCATTGTACCGGCTACTCCTAAAAATCCAAATAGCAGGATAAACAACAATCCGCAACCGCCCAAAATATACCGTAATTCGTTACCTCGCCACGCCAACGATTTGACTTTCATCGAGAACATTGGAATCTCCGACACCAATAAGTTGGAGGTAAGGAAAGAGGCAACGACGCAACCGATCAGCAGATAAGCGGCATGAGTCACGACAAGAGGCTGCAACGCATATGCCAATGACCCCCATAACAAAGCATGAGCCGGAACGGGCATTCCAATAAATGAACTGGTTTGTCGCTCGTCAATATTGAATTTGGCCAAACGAAGTCCTGAAAAGACAGGGATGACGAAAGCCAAATAGGGCAACCATGATGCGACTCCCCCCCACTCTAATACAAAAACCGTCTCCGTGAGCAAAACATACAACGCCATGCCGGGAGCCACGCCGAAGCTAACAATATCCGACAGCGAGTCCAACTCCTTTCCTAAAGGTGAGTAGGCTTTTAACGAACGAGCGGCCAATCCGTCTGAAAAATCGAAGATTGCTGCCATGATTATCCACAAAATGGCCGCTTTGAGATTGCCTTGAAGCGCCATGACTGTCGCAAAGCAGCCCGATGTCAGATTCAGACAAGTAATCGTATTGGGGATATATTTTGTAATGCTCATACTTCTTATATCTTTTCTAAACGGGCAATGGGAGTTTGATTTCCGGTAACCTTCTGATCCATCTCAACCAACACCTCTGTTCCAACGGGTAAATAGACATCCACGCGCGACCCAAATTTGATGAATCCCATCTGTTCGTCCACATGACATGTATCGCCCGGCTTGGCATATGTCACAATGCGTCTTGCCAATGCGCCGGCTATCTGTCTGGCCATGACCTCGATTCCGTTGCGGGTCGTGATGACAACAGCCGAACGTTCGTTCTCCACGCTGCTCTTCGGCAGGTAGGCAGCCATGAATCGGCCGTCTTGATGAGAGACATATTTTACGGTTCCATTGACCGGGAACCAATTGGCATGCACATTGAAGACGGACATGAAGATAGAGACTTGCAGACAAGGCCGGTGGAGAATTTCATTTTCGTCCACCTCTTCGATAGCAACAATTGTTCCGTCGGCAGGAGCAATGACCAATCCTTCCGAATCATATGGGAAACGGCGGAAGGGACTGCGGAAAAAATTGAGCAACAACAGGAAAATGACGGCAGAAAGAAGCGCAACCGTATAGAAAAGTCCATTCTTTCCTACGGTATGGTATAACCCAAGATTCACGATAAATAATATAGTAAACAGGGATAGTAGTAAGCCGGTTCCTTCTTTGTGTACCTTCATCGTTTGTCTGTATTCAATCTTATTAATTTGCAAAAATATTTATTTTCATGGAATATCCCAAACATTTTTAACCAAATCCATGGAAGAGGCGAAGATATTAAACGAGATTGCCGAACTATACGAAAACAATACAAGTATTTGTCTCAGTTTTCTCCTATACAAACTGCAGTTTTGTGCCGAATAAACTCGAGTTTTCTCCCGAGAAACTATTTCAAAACATCAGGGCTTTACCTGTTCAATACTATTCAAATTTACATACCAGAGGTAGCCATTTACTTTAGAGTAGCCCATCTTCATGATCAGTTTCATGTAGTTGCGAATCTGACTATGGTAGGATTTGTATTTTTTTTCTCCGAATTTGTAGTCCAGCACAACCACTTCGTCGGGATAGATCATGATGCGGTCCGGGCGTCGAGAGGCTCCATTGTCGAACAATATTTCCGTTTCATTCAACACTTTCGCCCGGCCGTCATACCAACGTTTTACTTCCGGCTTGTGCAAACACTCTTTCAGCTGATTGCCAAGCCGTTGCTCTTCGTCGTGGTTGATGACTCCCTGCAGTAAATATCGTTGCAATGTCGGCTCGATGTCGTCTTCTTTTTGTATGCTGCTCAATATTTCGTGCATGAGTGTACCATGTTTTCGTTGCTCGTTGCCGATGAAATAATTCTTTCCTCTCAGACGCAGATGCAAACGATTGTCATAAGGGACTACTTTCAACTCATTGACCTGTATCTCTTCTATCGTCTGATGTATTTCTTTCTTTTGTGGCTTCCAATAGTTCCCCAATTCGAAAAGCGAATCATCCGGCCGGAAAGCATCGGCCAAAGAGATCGTATTTTCGCCCTCATCTGTTGTTTTCTCTCTCTGGCTGAAGCAGTGCCATAGCAGAGCTGAAATGGATGTATTTTTATCAAGATTTTTTTTGTTTGGCTTCGGGGTGAGCAATATCATCTCCTCTTTCGCCCGAGTCAAGGCAACGTACAGTGTATTCAAAAAATCAATATACTTGTGCATCTTCTCCGTTAGATAGTCTCTGGCGAAACAGGTGTTTCCCATTTTACTGTCATAGCTGATCGGGAGCAACGGCATCTTGTTGAATGGAGCCACTTGAGGCCGACACCATAGAATGTCAGACGACACTTGTCGTGGCTCAACATCCCAATTACAGAAGGGCATAATGACGGCCTTGAAGCCTAATCCTTTCGATTTATGTATCGTAATGAGCCGAATAGCATTTTGTCCTTCAGGGGTAGTGACCGTTTTTTTTGTTCCATTCTCTTCCCACCAATCCAAAAACGAGCTGAGATCGCAGGCCTCCTTTTGCCCGAATTCTGCAATCATATCGAAGAAAGCCAATATGAAAATCTGCTCATCGGATGAGATATAAGATGTGAACAATTTATATAATTTCTCAACCATCTCATAGAGAGGGAGTGATGATAATTGTTTCAATTCCAATTGAATATCCGATGGTATCTCATTCCATTCCCAATGATGACAGAACTCTTTCATGGCAAATAAAGCCAAAGCTTCGTTCGTCGGATCAGAGGGTTTGTTGAGATATTGCATAAGAATAACGAAAAATCGAACGGAAGCAGAACTGCCGACATACAAAGAATCATCAGAAATGATGTCATATATGAATCCATCGTCAGTATGTTGCTCTTTATACTCCAGCAAATAATTGGCGACAGCAGCTGCTTCTCTATTCCATCGGACCAAGATGGCAATCTCTTTTGGATCATATCCATTTGATTGTAACTGCTGCAAGATACCGGGCAGTTGCATCATCGAAGCGTCTTTCCATTTTTTTTTAGCTGTATCCTCTTCTTCCATTTGTTCGTCATCAATAAAACGGACTTGTACATGTCCCTCTTTGGACTGGAGAGGCTTGGGTACTCGTTGGGTACTCCTCTTGTAAGCCGACAGGATACGAGTCGAAAGCTCCTGCCGTTCTGAGTCACGAAGCAATGCACCCTGCAAGTTGGTATTATAGTCGTTTTGCAACAACTCAGGAGCCCATGTAAACAGAGCATTGTTGAATTCTACAATATGTCGACAACTACGCCAGTTATCCTTCAGTGTCTCCTCGCGGATCAATGTGGGAGAGAAGTCGTTGGCCACCTTCTTGTCGAGCAATGTCCAGTCGGAATTACGAAAACGGTAGATGCTCTGCTTGACATCGCCCACAATCAAGTTTTCATTTCCGTGAGACATGCTCTCCTCTACCAACGGACGAAAGTTGTCCCATTGCATGGCACTTGTATCTTGAAACTCGTCGATCATGTAGTGGTGTACCTTGGTCCCGGTCTTTTCATAGATGAAAGGGGCCTCACTGTTGGCGATGACCTTGTTGAGCAAATCCGTCGTATCAGAAATCAACAATATATTCTTCTCTTTTTGATAGCTCTCCACTTGTTTCGAAAGATCCGACAATATGCCCAAAGCATAGTAGTGGCGGAGGATTGCCTTTGCGGTATTGTAGCCGGCTATGTTTTCAAATAGGGTAATAACCTCCTTGACACATTGATTCAATCCATCGTCATACGTGGCTTGGATGCGCTCTTTTATATCTTTTTTATCGGTTTTCTTATACCACTCTTCTATATTGTCGGGCAATTTCCTGAAGATGTCAGATGGTGCTTCAACCTCTCCTTTCGCATATTTTTCGAATCTCACAAAAGGCGAATTTTTGCCACGCTTGTAATCAGTCGTTTTTAGTCCTTGCCTTTGGATGATATCTAATCCTTTCTTGCCCAACTCTTTGATATTGTTTTCAAAAGTTTGTGTATATCCATGGAGAATCTTTTTGAACTCTTCGAGTTGTTCTTTGTCAGAGATGGCCGATTTTTCAGCAGCCGTTTGCATTTTGTAGCTCTCGCGGGTGAGTTCTTTTCCTAACTCTATGATATCTTTTTGGGCATTCCACATATGGCCGTCCTCGATCTTCGACTCTACAAACTTCAACAACCAATTCAACAGGGCTTTGTTTTCCGGCTTGTTCAAATCACTTAGCATTTGATCGGCCGCTTTCGACAAGATGAGATCTGTATTCATTTCAATACTATAACCTCCCTGTACTCCTATTTCACGAGTAAAAGCCCGCATTGTTTGTTGGAAAAAGCGGTCGATCGTACTGATATTGAAAGCCGAGTAGTCGTGAAGAATCTCTATCAATACCTCTTGAGCATTCGCGCGTACTTGCTCTTCTGTCAGATGGTATCGTTTCATCAGAAGCGACAAATAATCAGAAGATTCATTGGTGGCCAAACGAAACAACTCTTCCACGATTCTACTTTTCATTTCTTCGGTCGCTTTGTTGGTGAACGTCACGGCCAAAATTGTCCGAAAAGCGTCCTTCTGACAGAATAACAGTTGCAAATACTCGCCCGTCAAGCGGTGCGTTTTGCCGGCTCCTGCAGATGCTCTATAGATGGATAACACGACTTTCTATTTGATTATGGGCTTACGATAGCCCTCGGTTTGTAATATTTCTGCAATCTTTTGACGGAAATCGCCTTGAATGATGATCTCCCCATCTTTGGACGAACCGCCGACACCACACTTCACCTTCAGCAGTTTTTCCAACTCCTTCAAGTCCTCGGCCGTTCCTTGAAAGCCCGTGATGAGGGTCACCATTTTCCCTCCTCTATTGCGTTTGTCCAAGGCAATATACAATTTTTGTTTTGCTTTGGGCAGGGTATCAACTTCCGGCTCCTCGTCTGTTTCATATTGAAAGTCCGGATTGGTTGAATAGAGTACACCCAAACGACTTTTCCAATCATTATTCTTTACATTATTCTTCATATTACTTTTTAATTAGCATGACAAACATACCAAAAACATATAAGATATCAGATCATTTCCATGAAAACTTCTTCTAATGTATGTGGTTGATACCCTAATTCTTCCTTTGCTTTTCGGATACTTAACCCACTGAAACGTGGCCGAGGGGTCGACTCTTTCATCTCTTCTGTCGTAACAGGATGAATCAACGAACGATCCAAATGGAAGAGATCTGCCAAGCGATAAGCAAGATCTGCTATAGAAAGGTACTCTTCACCGCAAATATGATATATACCGGAGCAAGGGATTTGGATAAGTTTTTCCACTCCGATTGCCACATCTCCCACCCAAGTAGGGGTGCGCCATTGGTCGGAAACTACCCGAATCGCTTGATTGGCTGCCAGACGGTTCTTGACCAGCTGACAAATATTTCCGTGTTGTCCGTCTATTGGTTTTCCATAGACAACGACCACCCGGACAATAGCATAGTCTGTCATTAGCGATGTCACGATCTTTTCTCCCTCCAACTTGCTGATGCCATAACAATTCAGCGGATGTGTTTCATCATCTTCGGTATGCAGCTTGTTTTCTTTTCCTTCAAAAACGTAATCGGTTGAGAGATGAATCAAGCGGGTTTTCTTCTCTTTACAGAGGAGAGCTAACTGACGAACGGCTTCAACATTCATCGCTTTCGCCTCAGCCGGATGCTGCTCGCAATAGTCGGGAACCGACAAGGCCGAGCAATTGATAACAACCTCCGGTTGGATAGTGGCGAAGAGCTCACTCATCTGCCGGGTATTCTTTATATCCGCCTCCACAAACCGATACCCTCCTATCGGACGGATATCCGGATGAAGGGAAACAGCCGTTACATCATACTCGTTTGTTGAGCAAAGATGCGTCAATATTCTTCGCCCGACAAACCCATTTGCTCCGATGATCACTATCCTTTTCATATTAAAACATATATAGCATCGCCCATAAAATACGGTGATTCACCACGCTATGTGTGTCATGAATCTTCCCTCGATTGTCACTTGAACCATACCAAGCAATCGCAGGATTGTATTCAATGCCCAGCTTCCAGTGCGGTAAGTTGTAAGAAATCTGAGCATTGACTGCTGCCAACTGCCCAACATCCAATCCGACACCATATTGATTGATGATCTCTTTCGCAGTTCCTAAATTTTTCAAGTAACCAATGAAGAGCCCCTCTTTCCAACGGTTTCCATGCACTATATTCAACCAAGTAGTCGAAACGCGGAAGGGTGTATACTGTTGCTCGCCATTGTGACTGTCAATAGTCGTCACGCCATATCCACCCAACATACTGATGTGCGTCATGTTTGATCCCAATGTACTCTTGGCTGCTACTTTCCAATCCTTATTTTTGTAGAGAGCATGCGCCTCGAAGCTTAGGGTAGTGATGCGCTCATTCAGCTTATACACTTTCCCGTCTATTGTATTTTGTGTCCGAGGGACCAAAGAAAGCAGCAAAGCTCCTACGCCCCATTGGAATCCTCCTTTGTTATAGTCAACTCCCACATGGAACTCAGGGATACAGCTATTCTTCATATACGATTCACTTTTCCCCGATGGACCGGCCGAAAGATATTGCAATTGCCAAAGAGCAGACCCGGTCAGTTGCCATCCGTCTAATTTATAGCGATAGCGGACTTGCGGTGCACGGCTGAAAGCATTAAAGGGGGCTCCCGTACTTAAGTTCAACATCTCAGGAAACACATCGCCTTTGAACGGATGCCATGTCTGACCGATCAAGACGGATGAATGCTCATTGGCCAGTTGTGCATAGGCATGTCGAATGCGCAACATGGCAAATGACGAACCCGATCCTCGAAAGTCCGCCTCGATCTTGGCAGAAGTTTTGAATTTGCCGACCGAGGGCCCTGTCAAATCAGCACCCAACCGCGTGTAAAGTACATAAAAACTCCCATTTGCCTGAGCATTCAGATCTTTTCCATCCGCATCATACGAATGATCTTTGGGGTATAAGTAAAACAATCCGTCTACATTCTCGTTGCTTGCACGGGAGTTATAGAAAAGATCGCCTCGCACTTGTCCATAGAATTTATAGGTAAAATTTTTCTTCTGTGCTTGTGTACCGGCAACCATCAAAATGAAAAGGCTTAACCATCCAAGTTTTCTTATCATTGTTCCTTTTACTTTCAAATTCATAACCTAAACCTAACATCTTTCATCAAATATCAAGTCCCATGATATAATCATTCATATAGAACCCATTACCGATGGGGAAATCGCCTTCACGTAATTTTCTCATACCCATATGTTCGTAGAAATGCAGGGCCTTATTGTAGCGATTGACATTAAGCTCCATCAAGCACGGTTCCGGATGCACACTTTTGATATATTTTACGGCTTCGCGAAACAAGAAACTTCCGCAATGAGTCCCTTGGCATTCGGGTAAGACATAAATTTTCTGCAAATGATAGAGATTATCGCCTTGAGGTTGGACGGAAACATAACCGACCGTCTGCTCTCCATCGTTGGCCAACAGGTAAACATGTCCCTCTTCCTCCATCTGTTTATGAAGGTTTTCGATAGAGTACATCCACTCCATCATGTAGTCGTTTTGCTCTTTTGTCAAGATATCCTTGTATGTTTCAGGAAAGATTTTCCATGCCAGATCATGAATCAGCTGACAGTCTTCTATACTTGCTTTTTTAATGGTAAACATAAATTGAAATTATTGATTTTTTTTCTTTCCGTAAAGATACAATTTTTTCTTTTAAGATTTCAAATACCTGTTCTTTTTCCAGTAGAAAGCGAAGCGGATAAATCAGAGAAGGGAAACTACTCTTGGAGGGTTTTTCAC
>CAVJQR010000084.1:0-10719 GCA_963651605.1 Agathobaculum sp. | reverse complement strand
GTCCATCAAAGATTATCGCAGAATAACTTGCGAAAAAGGCAAATATCTTGCGAAACAACCGCAGATCTTGCGAAATGAACCAACATCGTCTCAAAAAACTATGAACCAAACCGTAAAAACTATGCACCGGATTGCGCTCGTTTTTGCGATGGAATCTTGCATGAAAAATGCTTGAAAATCCATGCAAACACAGAGAATGCAGTCCTGTTTTTTTGCAATGGTGTAGTGATTGATTTGTTGCATTTTAACTCTGAAAAAAGGCGTTGTCAAGGCCATTTGAAAAGAATAATTGTGACTTCTTTGTGTTGGACGCAGACCCAGACGATGTTTGGGCCTTTTTTCTTTTCCGAAAGAAATTTTTGCTTATTTTAACCGTGAGGTAAACCACCTTACCCACGGTTAATGGACTTCTCCTTTTTGGCGAGTTATAATTTCAACAGAAAAACTCGCTGAGGTGGTCGCAATGGAAGAAATAGATGTTTTCAAAAGTCTTAGAGAATCTGTGGATGGAGAGCTGACTCCTATCGTGGACGAGAGAGAAGCCGCCCGGCTAAAATTGATTGCAGACCATAAAGCATGGCTCAAAAAGATAAAGAAAGAACATCCAAGTCCGTATCAATTTTTCAAGGTGGGAGTTTACATCCGGTATTTCAATCAGACCAAATATGAAAATTATCTGGATAATCACAAAATGCAATTTATCGATTTGATTCATAGCTGCCCCAACTGGACTCTTGTGGACTTTTACGTTGACCAAGGTCAAAATGCCCCCAAAATGGAAAACGCTCCGGAGTGGTGCAGGCTGTTAGATGACTGTTTCAATAATAAAGTCGATTTGATTATCACACATAAGGTGAGCAACGTGTCCCGAGATGCGTATGAACTGACATTTTGCGCAAGACTTCTCTCCGCACGGAAACACCCCGTGGGAATGTATTTCATAGGCGAAGACATCTTCACCCTGGCATCCTATTATCAGAGAGATTTACGCGATAGGCATTTCTTCCCGAGCGAGGACTGGCAAAGCCTTCCGAGTGATGACGATGATCTTCCCACAGCACCGCAATCAACAATTGGAGGGCTGCTGGAATGAACGATAAAGAACAGTTGCCCATGACGGAAAAGGAAAATGTCAGGTGGAGAGTTGCTAACGCTCATATAGACCCTGACAACTATGTGTTCTATCCGGCTAAGAAACAGGCGGATTATTATGATAATGATATTCCACAGAGGGTCGCGATTTATGTCAGAGTTTCAACCGATAACTCTAAACAGACAATGTCATACGAACTTCAGAAAAAATACTACGAGGAATTCGTCGTTCGGCATCCCTGCTGGACATTGGTAAAAATCTATGCGGATGAGGGCATAAGCGGAACTTCATTGAATCACAGAGATGGCTTCAATGAGATGATTGCCGATTGCAAAGCCGGAAAAATCGACATGATCATTACAAAGAGCGTTTCCCGATTCGCGAGAAACATTGTCGACTGCATTAGTATGGTACAGAAGTTAGCAGCCATGTCTCCCCCTGTCGGTATCTTCTTTGAAACGGAATCCATATTCTCACTCAAGGATGAATCCTCAATGGCGCTTTCATTTCAAGCAACAATGGCACAAGAGGAATCTCACTCCAAAAGTAGATGTATGGAACAGTCTCTTAGAATGAGACTGGATCATGGCATACCACTTACTCCGGACCGTATTGGCTACAGAAAAGATAAAATAAGCGGTAAGTTGTATGTATGTGAAACTGAATATGAAACCGTCAAACTTGCGTATTACATGGTTCTTCTTGGATACACAACGGACGAAATCGCAGAGATATACACAAAGCAAGGACGAAAAACCAGGGCGGGTAATGCGGTTTGGACAAGGGACTCAATTGCAGCTATGTTGCGGAGCGAGAGAAACTGTGGTGATGTGCTGACGAGGAAAACATACACTCCGAGTTATTTGGATCATAAAGCAAAAAAGAACCGAGGTGAAAGACCTCAGAGCCAATATTTGAATTGGCATGATCCAATTGTAACGAGAGATGATTACCTTGCCGTGCAAAAACTTTTGGACAATCAAAAATACGGGAATCGCTCGATATTACCCAAATTAAAGGTTATCACCGGCGGTCTGCTGAAAGGTTACGTAATCATTAATCCGAGATGGGCGGGATTTACGGAAAACGACTATTTGGCCGCTTCTGCAAGTGTGTATAATGATTCTGAATCAAATGCCTGCAACGAAGAAATGGATGATTATATAACTGTTAGTCCTGGAGAATTTGATATGAGCGGGTTCCAAGTAACAAGAGGTGAATTCCTTAATGCGCACAATTCGCCGACGATACTTATTAGCTATAATAAAATCAAATTTTCGATGGAATGCTTACGGAAGTTTACAAAAATCCAATACATAGAACTTCTCATCCATCCCAAAGAGAAGAAATTGGCAATAAGACCGACCGCAAAAGACAACCGTAATGCGATAAAATGGGCCAGTGTGCTGGACAATGTGTATACGCCAAGGGAAATAGCAGCCGGAGCCTTCTATTCAACCTTAGTTAGCTTAATGGGATGGTCACAAAGTTTGAAATATAAGATCATGGGCAATCTATTTAAAAATGGCGAAGAGAAAGCATATATCTTCTCTGCTCTCGAAACTGAGGCTTATGTAAAATCGTATTTGGTTGAAAGTGGTGAAGGAACGGTAACCCCATTGTTTTCGACAGGTAAGCACGTAAAAGCAGTTCCTGAGCAATGGGCAAATGGTTTTGGCTTTCAGTATTATGAAAGACAGCATGTCTATTGTCATCCTTCTCTGCAGAGTGAAGCAGACTGGAAAATCAGGATGGAAGGCGAATTATTTGAAACCGGAAAGGCACTTAATATCACGCCGTATGACGAATTACAAGAATTTGTAACACAGGAACTAAAAAAGAACTTTAATCAGGAGAATACCTATGAACAATCAGATGATGCCCTTGGCGACTAATGCTGCAACGATCCAGGGTGAGAGACTTGAAGTCGCACAGATTGCTGCGACGTGTGACGATGTCGAGGAATGCAGAGATTTTAGCTACGATGGCTTCCAAGTGGTTCGAAGAGAGTTTTTTGCTCATATTTTTGAACCATCTATCACTTTTAATAATTGCAAGGTTGGTTTTAATACAGCCTGCATTAATAAACTGTCCGATGTCGAGTATGTTCAATTTCTTGTCAATCCCGAAAAGCAGATGTTGGCAGTAAGACCCTGCTCAGAAGAAGATAGGGATTCCTTTATGTGGTGTAGCGTTAGTGGAAACAGAAGAAAGCCAAAGCAATCAACGTGCAAACTATTCTTTGCAAAAATGGTTGCACTGATGGGCTGGAATCCTGATTACCGCTATAAACTTATAGGTAAGGTTATCAGATCTAACGACGAATACTTAATCGTTTTTGATTTAACGTCGACTGAGGTCTATAAGCGAACCATCACAGAAGATCAGAAAGTGAAAACCTCAAAAATTCCGGTTTTTCCTCAAGAATGGCAGAATCAATTCGGCTTGCCTTTTGAGGAACACAGAAAATCGCTGCAGGTCAATATTTTCGATGGTTATGCTGTGTATGGTTTTAAGGATGGTTCTGTGACACCTCAAGAAGCTGTTGATAAAGCAACATCACAGAGTGGTGGAGGTGAGCAAGAGTGAGTCAAAATCCTATATATTTAACATTAGACCGCCGAAGCAATCGAATTAGAATCACCAATGGTATGCTTGCTTACATAGGAATGCCGAAATACTTGCAGTTCCTCATCAGTACCGATGAAAGAATGATGATAGTCAGGGCAATGGATAAAGGGACTGCCAAAGAACAGACTTACAAAGTCAAGTATCAGCCCTCAAACGAAAGCTATATTGAAATATATAGTAAGGTGCTGATTGATAAATTCGGTGACGCTTTTACCGACTACGAAAAAGGTAAAATCTATCGGATATTCGGCGGAGTTATTCAGGAGAAAAGAAGTTTGTATTTTGATTTAAAAAAATACAAACTGAGTGAGTATATCGGAGAGTGACAAATGGCGGATATTATAATAAACGAAAAGTTCAGAACACTAATACCGCCACTGAATAAAGCGGAGTATACGGAACTTGAAAAAAGTCTAAAAAAAGAAGGCTGTCGCGAGCCTTTGGTTACATGGAACGGATATCTAATTGACGGTCATAATCGCTTTGAGATCTGCACCCGTTTAAATATTAAATATAAGGTTGTCAATATGCCGTTTGAGAGCGAAGAAGATGCAATATCTTGGATTTGCTCAAATCAATTGGGACGCAGAAGCATTAGTGAGGAAACGAGAAAGTATCTGATAGGAAAAAGATATGAGGCTGAGAAGATTATTGGTGAGAGGCAAAGTAATCGTGGGATCAATCAATATACGCCCGACAAAAAACGTTCAGTTGGGCGACCGGCATCAAATGATTATAGGCACAGAACAGCAGACAAGCTGGGTAAGGAGTATCACGTGTCACACGGAACGATAAAGAATTATGGTTCTTTCTCCAGGGTTGTTGACCGGATTGGCGAAAGATCTCCGGGATTAGCAACAAAGATATTAGCAGGAAAAGTAAAGATTTCCCAAAGAGGACTGACAGAGCTTGTAGAGTTGAACGACTCTGAAATGGATACGGTTACAAGCAGCATTGCAGAACGCGGTGAATATGTTCCATACCACAACACTCGAAAAGAAATTCATGAACTGACGACGAAAAAGATGGAAACGCCATCCGTTCCGTCGGTCAAAGATATGCCTGCTTATGATCCGGATGCGGAGGCTGTGGGGTTAACGCTGACGATTCCTACATGGGCAAGTTCGATAAGCCGAGTAAAGAAAATTATGGATAAAACGAAAATTTCTCGAAAGGCACGAAAAAATCTCGTTGAGGCTCTGAAAAAACTAAAGAATCGAATTGACGAAATGCTATCAGAATTAGGAGAAGGGGAAAACGATGGATGATTACAGTATGTATGTTCCGAACGTTCACTACGAACTAATTCCAATAAAAAACCTGGTGTCGAATCAGGAGTATCAGCGAGTATTGTCTTCTAATCAAGTAAAAAAGGTTGCAGCTAATTTTGATGTATATCAGATCAATCCCGTTAAAGTCAGTAGGCGTAATGGAATCAACTATGTATTTAACGGTCAGCACACAATAGAAACTGTGGCACTGGTATCGGGATCACGGGAAACTCCGGTATGGTGTATGATCTACGATGATTTGGATTATGAGCGTGAGGCTGATATATTTGCCAATCAGCAGAAATATGTTAAACCGCTAAAGGCGTATGAAGTATACATAGCTCACATTGAAGCCGGTAGCGATAAGCAACTGCTGATAAGAGATGTAGTCGAGTCGTATGGACTCAGAATCGGCAAAGCAAGAGCTCCCGGTACCATAACTTGTGTATCAACGCTCGAGCGAATATTTGATAAATATGGCTATGAAATATTAGAAAGAACCTTGAGACTTGTGATTGGCGCGTGGGAAGGTGATCTAAGCTCCTTTGGCGCGAATATCCTCTCTGCTGTGGCAACAGTTGCCTATGTATATGGAGAGAAAATCAATGACGAAATTTTTGTAGAAAAGGTGGGTGCTTGTTCAGTAAAGAGCATCACTCGAACAGCAAGAGAACGCCGCCCTGGGTTGCCTGGCTTTTGGGAGGCAATTTTGCTGGCATATAATTTCAAAAGCAAGTTTCCTTTGAGCTTAAATAAACTGTATGAAAAAAAGTCTCAATCAAACGAGGCAGAGATTGAGCAGTAATAAGAAAAGCGACTCCGAAAGTCGCTTTTCAATAATCGTTATTATTCTTTTGTGCGCGTAGAGTGATCTTCAACTGCTTTGCCATATTTATAATGGCATCACATTCTTGTGGAGTGCAGTCCTTGAGAAGGTCAGCATAGTCGCGCTGATACATCAAAGATACATTAGGCGTATCAGGTCTTAGAATAGTATCAGCAGAAACGTGCAACGCATCGATTATCTTCAAAAAGGTATCCAATAACATCACTGACTTTCCGTTTTCAATGTTACTGATCATGGGAAGCGAGATATTAGATAATTCGGCAAGCGTGGCTTGGCTCATCTTCTGAATCTGACGTTCTTCGCGGATTCTGGCACCAATCTGCTGCATCTCGAACACAGTTTCGTCAGTCATGTTATCACCTCCCCAATATAAAGTGAACGCTATGCTAATATAAAATTATATCATCTCCACGCTATATTCTCTATAAAGTCTACTTTAACATATAAAGTCCGTTTTATAATATGTGAGGATATTTTATAACGGAGGTTATGTCATGAAAGTAGACAAACGAAAATTAGGAAAACAAATCAAAATGGTGAGAACTTCAAAGCGCATGACACAGGAAGAGCTTGCGGAGATGATCGATGTGTCCCCTACCTTTATCAGCTTGGTGGAAACCGGCACTAAAGCGTTGAGTTTATCAAAAGCAATTGAGCTTGCCGATGTATTGAAGGTTTCAATGGACGTATTGTTCCAGGATAATCGATTACAGCAAGAAGAGTCGGATATCGCGGAGGCGGCATTTTTGCTGCAAGGTTGTAACAGTTATGAGAAGGAGGTTATCGTGGATACCATATTCGCATTGAAATCCGCTATGCGAGAACACAAGCGTAAGTAGTGTGTATTAATTGTACAACCGAAAGACAGATAAGTGAATGATCCGAAAGTAAAGCTCCATAACCGGCGGTATGAAAAGTGGTGTGTAGGGTGCGGACAAATTTTCAGTGGGTGCAGACAAATAAACTGAAATATCGAGATTTTCGCAAAACTATATGGTATAATACATACAACAAGTCATCAGAGGTGATGGAATGATATACTACACGGGTGATATTCACGGAATGCCTTGGAACATAATATCTTTCTGCGAAAAAGTCAAAACTACAAAAGATGATACTATCGTTATTCTCGGTGATGTGGGGGCTAATTATTATGGAAACTCACGGGATACAGAGTGTAAGAGACAACTTAGCAAAGTCAATCCTACAGTCCTATGCATACACGGGAATCATGAAATGCGGCCAAGTTCCATTCCAACATACAAAGCAAAAGAGTGGAATGGTGGCACAGTTTGGTTTGAAGAAACCTACCCCAATCTACTGTTTGCCAGGGACGGGGAGATATTCGATATAGAAGGTATCCGTCACTTGGTAATCGGTGGAGCTTATAGTGTTGATAAACACTACCGCCTGGCTCACGGATATGGCTGGTGGGCTGATGAGCAGCCTTCAGACGAAATAAAAGCGTATGTTGAGCAACAGATCGCAAACAGAGACTTCGACGTTATATTGTCGCACACTTGTCCGTTGAAGTATGAACCGGTCGAAATGTTTCTGACAATGATTGACCAAAGTACAGTAGACAAAAGCACGGAGATTTGGTTGGACAGCATTGAGGAGCGTGTGAAATATAAAGCCTGGTTTTGCGGGCATTGGCACACAAATAAGCGAATCGATAAAATGCACTTTTTATATGGTGATTTTGAATTATCAAGTATATTGAAAGAGCAGGAATTTATCGATGAAAAGGATTAGACGGCATATTTATTACATCGAACAGATTAAAAAGGTAGATGGAGTGCTTAAAAGTGTGACAAGCGAAGACGGTAGCCTATTCTCCGGCGTGTATAAAACCAAAATCTATCCGGATGATCTCCCTGAATGGTACAAACAGGATCGTTACTATAAGAGACAGGGGTATATGTCTACTCAGGGGATTGTGGATATGGTATATATTCCATCCCAACTTGGAACATTTCTGAAAGACGATGTTTTGCTCGTATCTTATGTTAATAGGATTGAGAAGATTCAAAGCGAAACGGCATGGCCGATATATAAGAGCTATAGAGGCTATGACGAAGAAGTGTCAGGTGGAGCTATATTGACAATTCTTGCTGGCGCGAAAAAGTATTCAAATTACAATTTGAAGGCGATCAAAAAGAAGATGGAAAGCCAAATCAGTTGGCTAATGGAAAAATTCCCGAACGAATATAAGAAAGGAGAATGGCATTTCGATTTTGATAAAGCCATAGCTGAAATCAATGTTGGCAACAAAACAAAGAAGAATGTATGATGGATATATCAAAAACAGAACATCCTCCGACACCGATGAGGGTGGGGCTAAAATTTAGCCCCACCCTCAAAATATTCTTAACGCAAAAAGAAAGAAGGATAACGATATATATGTATGATCATTTGCATCCAACTGAAACTATGCAGCGGATCGCACGTAAAGAGCTGGGAGACAGGCTCGATGAAATACTCGAAATTGTAAGCCGAGATAATGTTGGCTTCGTCATTACCGATGCCGGCAAAGATGACCTCGTACTCTGTCCGGCAAGCTGGCTTTCACCGTTGGCAAAAGAGGGATTCGGTTGCATTGTCAACAGTGCTGTTCGGTATTCCCTTGGGCGGGACACTTATATGCCGGATGTTGCTGTTCAATTCATTCTTGACCACATGAATTTGCTTGATTTGCGAACGGTAACGGTCATGTACCGGGATATTCAGAAAGCCTTGGAAAACGAAAATCTTCCGCTTCGGGAAACCTGGGTTTCTCTTATGTATGCATTGGAAACCCGTCTCAAGAGAAAGGAATAAATATGGAGTACTACATTTTGCGTCTATGGGACTGCGCAACACCGTCTTTCTGTTCCTTCGACAAGATTTATGTCGGAACAGAATCTGATATTCGCAAGGCCATTGCGTCCATGAAAAGAGTCGATGTAAATGAGGAAACCGTTGCAGCCGTTTCGCATTACCTTTCAGGTGACAAGACAGCAACACACAACATTGCCTACAAAGATATTCCCGCACTTGAGAAATGTCAGCTAATCCGGATCTCCGAGTTAAAGATAGAAGCAACAGAATGGGAACATATCAATGTCTGGGGCTTTCCCTACAAAATGAAGTGCGACTCAGCTGAGATCTCACAAATTCTCGTTCGGTGTAACGAAAAGTATTACCGTTGCATTCGTCCCACATTCACTGGACTTCGTTACGAAGCGATTACCGGTCAGTGGGGGCCGCTCGGCGACTTCTATCTCGGCCCTTCCTACCTGTTTGAGGTCGTAGGAACCTTCGGAAAGGTGAAGATCATGAGCCATCTCCTGTATACAGTCGAAGAAACATACGACAGTCTTCAAGATGTCAGCGAACAAGCCTTTGATGCCGAGCATCTCAACTTCAAACCGTTTTGCGATGATATTTTCGGCGACGGATGAGGAGGATACAGATACGGAACCTGTCATAATGAAAATTCAAATCGATGTCGAGATTTATCGGGAAGCAAGAAAAGTTCTCGATTCCATCGGCATTACCGTAGAAGAAGCGACCGTTCTTTTTCTGAAGGAGGTAGTAACCCGAAAAGGTTTGCCGTTTCCGGTTTCAGAGAATGAATTGCGGGAACTGCGCCACATAAGAACTGAGAGGGATATATGATTTATGTACTTTCGGATATCCACGGAAATGCAAAAAACTTTGACGCGATTCTGCAACAGATCTGTCTGCAGCCGGAGGATACACTCTACATTCTCGGAGATGTCATCGACAGGCATCCCGACGGCATCCGCATATTGAGAAAAATCATGTCTATGCCGAATGCCAAGATGCTTTTAGGCAACCACGAATACATGATGCTGGAAGCCTTGAAAGCTCCCAAAAACGAGATTTCGGACAGTCCATGGGAACGAAATTGGCCGTCGAAAAAAATACGGCTTTGGTATAGGAACGGTGGAAAAGTGACACATGACTACCTCAAACATATACGAATAAGTATCCGCGCAGAAATTGTCGCGTATTTGGAGGCACTTCCCATCAACATCGATATTGAGGTAAATGGAATCAAATACAAACTCGTTCACGGTACCCTGCTTGAAAACTACGGAACAGGCTATCGATCATACCGATACGCCTCCCCGGTGGAATTTGCCGTGTGGGAGAGGTTACCTATTGATACCCCTGTACCGGAAGGATATACACTGATATTCGGGCATACGCCCACAATTCACTATCACAGCGACAATCCTCTTACGGTTTGGTACGGGAATCGTCTGATCGGCATTGATTGCGGGAGCGGATTTCCGATAAATGAAAACGCCTACCTTGAAAAAGGCAGGCTGGCGTGTTTACGGCTTGATGACATGAAAGAATTCTATTCTGATAGCATTGTCAAAGAATCACGCAGATAAAAACAGTACGAAAGGAATGTAAGGAATGAAATGGAATGTGATAGTTAAGAATCTTTCGACAGGAAGAATCAGTCCGTATAACATTTTTGACTGCGTAGACTTCCGTATTGCAGTCGAAAAATTAATTTCGCAAAAGTATGATAAAACACGTTTTCTCGAGGAGCTTGACCGAGAAGCTGATTACTGTTTCCGAAATCAAATAGAGTGGGAAACATTTTTCACAACATGGCCACCTTATATTGGCGCAGAGGAAATTAACAGAATTATCAAAGAGTTTTACTTAAATCGGGAACAAGGCGTCCTTCTGCCGGAACGCACCGAAGTCAATCTCGAAACCAAGCACAGAATTGACGTATATGCTCAACTCCGTGCCAATTGGGAGCGGTTTTCTGATTATATGTGGAAAGAGGGACAAGTTTGAAACAAACATCTAACACATGTACTTTGCTACGACAAAAAAGAGTACAA
>CAVJQR010000083.1:0-10753 GCA_963651605.1 Agathobaculum sp. | reverse complement strand
TAACGTTGAATGATAACCGAAAGTTTAACGCGAAGTTGATCGGAACGGATGCTGCAACAGATATTGCCTTGATCAAAATCGAAGCAAAGGATTTGTCAATCATTCCGTTTGGCGACTCTGAAAAGTTGAAGGTAGGAGAGTGGGTATTGGCAGTTGGCAACCCATTCAATTTGACTTCTACTGTAACGGCGGGTATCGTCAGTGCCAAAGGTCGTGGCATTTCATTGGGTAATGGCGACAAGAGCAAGATTGAATCATTCATTCAGACAGATGCAGCTGTCAATCCCGGCAACAGTGGCGGCGCATTGGTGAATACGAAAGGCGAATTGGTGGGCATCAATACGGCAATTTACTCCGAAACGGGTAACTACGCCGGCTATTCTTTTGCAGTGCCCGTCAGCATTGCCAGCAAAGTAGCCAACGATCTGAAGCAGTATGGTGCTGTTCAGCGTGCCGTTTTGGGTGTTCAAATCATAGGAGTCGGCGATATTATGGATCAATTGAGTAATCCTAACATCTCAGACAAATACAAGGAGGAACTCAAGGGAATGAAAGAAAATATCAAAGTTTCGGAGGGCGCATACGTAGCCGATTTTGCAGATCGTAGTGTGGCCAAAGAAGCAGGTATTGAGAAAGGCGACGTGATCGTCTCAGTCAATGACGTGAAGGTCCGCTCGTCGAATGCTTTGCAAGAGCAGATTAGCAAATATCGTCCGGGCGATAAGGTGACGGTTAAGGTGAATCGCAAGGGAACAGAAAAGACATTCAATGTAGAACTGAAGAATGCATCGGGTAGCACGAAGATAGTAAAAGCAGCCGAAGGTAGTAGCGCAGATGTCTTAGGTGCTGCATTCCAAGCATTGAGCAACTCGAAGAAACAGGAGTTGGGTGTCAGCTATGGTATTGAAGTGACGGGATTGTTGAATGGCAAGTTGAAGAAAGCCGGCATTCAGAAAGGCTTCATCATCATGGTGGTGAACGATCAGAAGATCACAACTCCGGAACAGTTGGAAAGCATGGTCGACCGATTGTTGAAAGCATCGACCGACGAACGCTTCCTGGTCATCAAAGGATTCTATCCGAAGTCTGACCGCACAAAGATTTACGCTATCGACTTGAGCGATAATGAATAAGTCTCGGTGATTGATTTTTAAGTTTATATTTGTCTCGTAGTTGACGAGCTTACTCCTTGTAGGATGAACATTTTCATGACAATGCGAGTGGGCTCGTCAATTTATTGTGGCGAGAATAGAAAAAAAATAGTACGATCTTTGAAATATAGCCCTGAAACATATCTTGAAAAGACATAGGTGATTTTCATCCAAAACACAGGTGTTTTCAGTGTAAAATATAGGTGTTTTTCTTTTAAAACACCAGCGTTTTTTGCGAATGGTTCCCGACCTTTTTTTGGAGTGCCTCGGAGGGTTGAAAAGTGCTGAGCACGACCTTATTTCGAGCGATTATTCTTAAATGAACTTAAAAAAGCCCTCGTGTACAGCTTTTTTATGCAAAAAGACGCATTTATGTTGTATATTTGTACCTCGTATTTTCAATTTATTCGTTGAATGAGACAGTTAAAGATCACAAAGTCCATTACTAATCGTGAAAGCGCTTCACTCGACAAGTATCTTCAAGAGATAGGTCGCGAGGATTTGATTTCTGTTGAAGAGGAAGTAGAGTTGGCACAAAAGATCAAAAGTGGTGACCGAAGAGCGTTAGAAAAGCTAACAAGAGCGAATTTGCGTTTCGTAGTTTCTGTGGCAAAACAGTACCAAAATCAAGGATTAAGCTTGCCGGATTTGATTAATGAAGGCAACTTGGGCTTGATCAAAGCTGCTGAAAAGTTTGATGAAACGCGTGGTTTCAAGTTTATTTCTTATGCTGTTTGGTGGATTCGTCAATCCATTTTGCAAGCTTTAGCCGAGCAGTCGCGTATCGTTCGTCTTCCGTTGAACCAGGTAGGTTCGCTGAATAAGATCAGCAAAGCGTTCTCGAAATTTGAACAAGAAAACGAACGTCGCCCATCTCCCGAAGAGTTGGCAGATGAATTGGATATCCCGGTGGATAAGATCTCGGACACTTTGAAAGTTTCCGGAAGACATATCTCGGTGGATGCCCCATTTGTGGAAGGCGAAGACAACAGCCTGTTGGATGTTTTGGTGAACGACGATGCTCCTATCGCTGACCGATCATTAATGAACGAGTCATTATCGAAGGAAATTGACAGAGCACTTGCTACATTAACCGAAAGAGAATGCGAAATAATCAAAATGTTTTTCGGTATTGGGTGTCAAGAAATGACATTGGAAGAGATCGGCGACAAATTCGGACTCACTCGTGAGCGTGTCCGCCAGATCAAGGAAAAAGCTATTAGACGACTGAGACAAGGACAACGTAGCAAGCTCTTGAAATCTTATTTAGGTTAAAATCGGACTGAAGGCATTGCCCTTTGGTTCGTATAATATCTACTGAAAAGCTCTTTATCGTGTGATAAGGGGCTTTTTTTGTCGGGAGACAGTTGCTTGTTCAAGCTATTTTTTATATATTTGTTCACGATATTACTATCCTAAAAACGAAGTAAAAAAATGACAACAAGACGAAATTTCTTAAGAAATAGTTCTCTTTCCCTGGCCGGTTTGGTGATTGGTGAGAAATTGCTGGCCGCCCCGAAATCTACTCCTGCAGTACAGCAAGCCGGTTCATTTACGGAACATGCCAAAAAAGTGTGGAGCGATTATTCCACGAAGCGTCCTTCTGAATCAGCCCGTAAGTTCGTTTCCGAAGCCGTTGAGAAGAAACTGGCTGAAGTGAAAGCACACATCAAAGATCCGAAGCTCGCCTGGATGTTCGAAAACTGTTATCCTAACACATTGGATACGACATGTGAATTTAAGATGAAGGATGGCCGTCCGGACACTTTCGTGTTGACAGGTGACATTCATGCCATGTGGTTGCGCGATTCGTCGGCACAAGTCTATCCGTATGTCGTATTGGCGAATGAAGATGCCAAACTGAAAACCATGTTGCAGGGCGTGATCAACCGGCAAGTAGACTGCATTCTGATTGATCCCTATGCCAATGGTTTTAACGAAGGCCCGACAGGCAGCGAATGGGAGTCGGATCATACAGACATGAAGAAGGAACTTCATGAGCGCAAATGGGAGATCGATTCTCTCTGTTATCCGATCCGTTTGGCATATCACTATTGGAAAGAGACGGGAGATTCGTCTGTTTTTGATGACAAGTGGGAGACGGCTATCGAAACTATCTACAAGACATTCGTCGAACAACAGCGTAAAGAGAACAATGGCCCTTACACGTTTGGCCGTACGACGGACAAGCAGAGCGATACGCTATTGAACAAATATGGCAATCCTGTTCGTCCTTGCGGTCTGATTGTCTCCTCTTTCCGCCCCTCAGATGATGCTTCTCTTTTCGGATTCTTGATACCTTCCAATCTGTTTGCTGTCACCTCTTTGCGACAGGTTGCAGAGATGTTGCGCACTATCCGCAGCAATACGACATTGGCAGCGAAGTGTGAAGCTTTGGCCGATGAAGTGGAAACGGCCATCCAAAAGTATGGAATAGTGGAACATCCTGAGTTCGGCAAGATCTATGCTTTCGAAGTTGACGGTTATGGTGGTCGCAATTTGATGGACGATTCCAATGTTCCGAGTTTGTTGGGCTTGCCATTCTTGGGAACAGTCGACTTGGACGATCCAATCTATCAGAATACCCGCCGTTTTGCATGGAGCGAATGGAATCCATACTTCTTCAAGGGTTCTGTTGCTGAAGGTATAGGTGGTCCGCACATTGGCCCGGATTATATTTGGCCGATGAGCTTGGTAATGTTGGCCCATACCTCGAAAGACGAGAAAGAGATCCGTTATTGCATTGAAACGATCCGCGATACGGATGCCAATACAGGTTTCATCCACGAATCATTCAACAAGAACGATGCAAACGACTATACGCGTCCGTGGATGGCATGGGCAAATACACTGTTTGGCGAGTTGATCATCGAGTTACAAGAGAAAGGTCTTTTGAAAGATTTGATCTAAACATATTTTACAGATAAAAAGAGGGTGTGGCAAGAGGCTCCCTTGCCACGCCCTCAAACAATCCGACAACTAAAACGACTGAATATGGAAAATTGGTTCTCTTCTGTTACAAATTGGCTGAAAATATCGGGCATAGACCAAGAGATGAGTGGCTTCTCGCGCTTGTTTTGGCTCGTCATTATTTGGGTTGTTGCCTTTGTTATTACGCGGATCTTCCGCTGCTATATCATACCGATCATACAAAGAATTACGAGCAGCACCAAAGCTGTGTGGGACGACTACCTTTTCAATTCAAAGCTTTTAGCGGCTGTCTGTCGGTTGATCCCCCCGACAATCATTTATTTATTCTTGCCGGTTGTCTTTTCCGGATGGCCTTATTTGTTGGATGTCTGCATGCGGGCATGCTTGATCTATATGCTTGTTTCGCTGTTGGTTGTTATCCATTTGTTCCTCAAATCGGTATATTCTTTTTTGAATGAGCATGAATCTTTTCGAGACCATCCGCTGAAGGGTATTTATCAGATGGTGAATTTGCTGGCAATGGGGGTTGGTGTCATATTGATTGTCAGCGTATTGATCAACCGGGATGCTACTACGATTTTAGCAGGATTGGGTGCTTCTGCGGCAGTCATGATGTTGATTTTCAAAGACAGTATATTGGGATTGGTAGCCGGTGTACAACTTTCAGTCAATGACATGCTTCGTCCGGGGGATTGGATTACGGTTCCTAAGTCGGGAGCCGACGGTATTGTGTTGGAAGTCTCCTTGACTACTGTCAAAGTTCAGAATTTTGACAAGACCATAACAACGATTCCTCCCTATTCCTTGGTGAGCGATTCATTTCAAAATTGGCGTGGCATGCGCGAAAGTGGCGGGCGACGCATCAAAAGGTCCATCTATATTGATGTTCAGTCCATTCGTTTTTGCACAACAGACGAAGTCGCTTCCTATAAAGAGAAAAGTTGGTGGCATACTGCTGAAGAAGAGGCTTTGAATCCGCCTGTCAATTTGCAGGTTTTTCGCTATTATGCTTTGCAATATATCAGCAACCATCCGAAGATCAATCACAAGATGCATCAGATGATTCGCCAATTACAACCAACGTCTGAAGGTGTTCCGGTAGAGATCTATTGCTTCTCAGCCGATACGGTTTGGGTCCGTTACGAGGAACTGCAAGATGATATTATCGATCATCTTTTAGCCGTGGTTCACGAGTTTGGTTTGCGTGTCTACCAAAAACCATCGGGTATTGATTTTCAAAGGCCGTTGTCTTAGTCCTCTTCTGTCGATTCTTCCGTCAGACGGATACCCTCTTTTTCGATGAGGATCAGATGTTGTTTGTACAATGCTCCGATAGCTTGTTTGAATGCTTTCTTGCTGCAACGGAAGAGTGAATAGATTTCGTCCGGATCGCTCTTGTCATGTACCGGCAAGAACCCCCCTTTCGTTTTGAGCGCATCCAATACGATTTTGCTTACCCCTTCCACTTTTTGGTAGCCGAGAGGGGCAAGATTGATGTCGATCTTGTCGTCATCGCGCACCTCTTTGACGTAACCTTTAAGCTTTTCTCCACGTTCCAGGCGTTGAAATACTTGGTCATAATAGAGCATTCCCCAATGCATATTGTTGACAATAACCTTGTAGCCGATCTCTGTATCTTCAACCACCAGCAGGTCGACCTCTTGATTGGGTTCGTATGCCGGGGGAACATTGCCGATAAACTTTTCGATACGTGCCGAAGCCATGATGCGGTTGGTGATCGGATCCAAGCGAACATACACCAAATACCAGCGTCCTTCTCTCATTTGCATCTTCTGCTCTTTGTAGGGAACAAGCAGATCTTTCATCAGTCCCCAGTCAAGGAATGCACCGGTCGTATTGATCGATTTCACCCGCATGAAAGCAAATTCGCCGACAATAGCGTTCGGGTGCAAGGTTGTAGCAATGAGACGACCTTCATTGTCGTGGTAAATGAAAACTTCCACCTCGTCGTCCACTTTCGCATCTTGAGGGACGTAGCGTGTCGGTAGTAGTATCTCTTTGCCGTCACATTCAAGATAAGCACCAAAACTCAAGATCTTTACGATCTTCAATGTATTGTATTGTCCGATTTTCAACATAATTTCCTTGATTTAGATAGGGAATTGAATCTGTCTGCGAAGATACGAAAAATAAAAATACACTTGCGCTTTGAAGGAGAATAATCCCACAATAGAGATAACAGTACGACTATAATGAACGGATAAATGCAAGGTTTTTAAAAAGTTTCTCGGGAGAAAACTATAGTTTATTCGGGACAAAACTCGAGTTTGTTCGGCATGAAACTGCAGTTTGCTCCCGAGAAAACTTTTCAGAACTCTCGAATAAACGAAAAAATGCTTGCGAGATCTTTTCCGGAAGCTCGAAAAGAGAGAGGTCGGCACGCTGCATTGTTGCATTTTTTCTTCTATTTATCCTATGTGAATCGCTCAATGCTTTAAAATTATTGTTTTCGTGGTTTGATTCTATTAAAATGTAATACTATTAAGGATGGAAAATAGTGATTTGAAAGAAAAAGAGATATTTTTCTTTTAGTTTCTTTGTCTGTTGAAATTATTCTACTACATTTGCATTGTCAAACAGAAAAAATGAAACGAAATATGTTGAACAATGTCTTGCACCCGATTCTTGTCGTGAACTTGCTAAACATTAGCCGGTAAGGAGAAAGGTATGCAAGAGGTTGGATGTTGACGATATTTCTTACAGCCTTTCTCCACGAGGGAAAGGCTTTTTCGTTGTAAGATAATGATATGAAACAATAAACCAAATTACGAATAAGGAGATAATAGCGATGAAGAATCAGTTGAGAAGTTCCTTCTGTACAGAAGGCCGGCGTATGGCCGGTGCGCGTGCCTTGTGGTGTGCGAACGGAATGAAAAAAGAGCAGTTTGGAAAACCAATAGTAGCGATTGTGAACTCATTTACCCAATTTGTGCCGGGCCATGTACACTTGCACGAAGCAGGACAGTTGGTCAAGGCCGAGATAGAAAAATTGGGATGCTTTGCTGCCGAATTTAATACGATTGCTGTCGATGACGGTATTGCAATGGGTCACGACGGAATGCTCTACTCTTTGCCTTCTCGCGATATTATTGCCGACAGCGTAGAGTACATGGTCAACGCACACAAGGCGGATGCTATGGTTTGCATCAGCAACTGCGACAAAATTACTCCGGGTATGTTGATGGCTGCCATGCGATTGAACATCCCAACGGTGTTTGTGTCCGGTGGTCCGATGGAAGCCGGCGAGTGGAATGGTCGTCATTTGGATTTGATCGATGCCATGGTTGAAGCGGCCGACACGAGTGTGAGCGACGAACAGATCGCCGAGGTGGAACGTCATGCTTGCCCCGGTTGCGGTTGTTGCTCGGGTATGTTTACCGCCAACTCCATGAACTGTCTGAACGAAGCTATCGGTTTGGCTTTGCCGGGTAACGGTACGATCTTGGCCACTCATGTCAACCGTGCGCAGCTCTTCCGCGATGCGGCCAAGTTGGTAGTCGAGAATGCCTACAAATATTACGAACAGGGCGATGAATCAGTCTTGCCACGCAATATTGCAACTCGTCAGGCTTTCCTCAATGCCATGTCACTCGACATTGCCATGGGTGGATCAACCAATACGGTTCTTCACTTATTGGCTGTAGCGCAAGAGGCACACGCCGACTTTACGATGGATGACATCGATATGTTGTCTCGCAAGATTCCTTGCCTCTGCAAGGTGGCTCCGAATACACGAGACTACCATGTGCAAGACGTAAATCGTGCAGGTGGTATTCTGGCAATCATGAACGAATTGCTGAAAGCCGGTTTGGTTGATGGCTCTGTGAAGCGTGCCGATGGCCGTACCTTGGCCGAGGCTGTTGATCAGTTTGCCATTACTTCTCCGAATGTGACGGCTGAGGCTATCAAGAAATACAAGAGTGCACCCGCCAATAAGTTCTGCATCACCATGGGAGCACAAGAGACCTATTACGAGACGTTGGATACCGATCGTGCCAACGGTTGCATTCGTGATGTGGCACATGCTTACTCGAAAGATGGAGGCTTGGCCGTATTGAAAGGAAATATTGCTATTGACGGTTGTGTTGTCAAGACTGCCGGCGTAGACGAAAGCATTTGGAAATTTGCAGGTCCGGCCAAAGTGTTCGACTCTCAAGATGCTGCTTGTGAAGGTATCCTTGGTGGCAAAGTGCAGTCGGGAGACGTGGTAGTGATTACCTACGAAGGACCGAAGGGCGGTCCGGGTATGCAAGAAATGCTCTATCCAACTTCATATATCAAGAGCCGTCATCTTGGCAAAGAGTGTGCGTTGATCACTGACGGACGATTCAGCGGTGGTACTTCAGGCTTGTCAATCGGACATATTTCGCCGGAAGCTGCTGCGGGTGGTGCCATCGGATTGGTGAAAGATGGCGATATCATCGAGATTGATATCCCGGCACGAACCATCAAAGTTCGCTTGACCGATGAGCAACTGGCTGAACGTCGTCGCGAAGAAGAGGCTCGTGGCAAGAAAGCATTCACTCCGCCTTATCGTCAGCGTGAAGTGTCGAAAGCACTGAAGGCTTATGGCAAAATGGTATCATCGGCCGACAAGGGTGGTGTTAGAATTATTGAAGATTAAAAAGTTGATTTAGACATAGAACCAAACAATGATGAATGAGACGATAACAGGATCGGAAGCATTGATGCGCTCATTGGAGCGCGAGGGGGTAAAGACGATATTTGGTTACCCGGGAGGTGCGATCATGCCTGTATACGATGCGTTGTTCGATCACAAAGAACGCTTGAAACATATATTAGTACGACACGAACAAGGAGCAGCGCATGCGGCGCAGGGTTTCGCACGCGTGTCGGGTAAGGTGGGTGTTTGCTTGGTCACGAGTGGACCGGGTGCAACAAATACTATTACAGGTATTGCAGATGCCATGATAGATAGCACACCTTTGGTGGTCATCGCGGGGCAAGTAGGAGCAGGTTTCTTGGGAACGGATGCTTTTCAAGAGGTCGATTTGGTAGGCGTTACGCAACCAATTACCAAATGGAGTTATCAGATTCGTCGCGCAGAGGATGTGGCATGGGCCGTATCTCGAGCCTTCTATGTTGCCCGTAGCGGACGTCCGGGTCCTGTCGTGTTGGACTTTGCCAAGAATGCTCAGACCGATAAGGTGAAATACGAACCGGTTGATGTGGATTTTATCCGCAGTTATGATCCGGATCCTGAGATCGACCATGAGAATATGGCGGAAGCTGTAGCGCTGATCAACGGGGCAAAACGCCCATTGGCTTTGGTGGGACAAGGCGTGGAGTTGGGCAATGCGCAGTCGGAATTGGTACAATTCCTTGAGAAGGCCGATATCCCTTGCGGCTGTACCTTGCTGGGTCTTTCGGCCATACCTTCCGCCCATCGCTTGAACAAAGGTATGTTAGGTATGCATGGTAACCTTGGTCCGAATGTAAAGACGAATGAATGTGACGTATTGGTGGCTATCGGCATGCGTTTCGATGACCGCGTGACCGGCAAATTGAACACATACGCCAAGCAAGCAAAGATCATCCATCTCGATATCGATCCTTCAGAATTTGGGAAAAATGTACCGGTAGATGTTCCGGTATTGGGCAATTGCAAGAAAACGCTGGCCATGCTTACTGAATTGATTCAGAAGAAGAAACATACGGAATGGATCGATAGTTTTGCCGAATATGAAAAGACGGAGTTCGATCATGTCATCAAACGGGAAGTTTATCCGACAGAAGGCCCATTGAACATGGGCGAAGTGGTGCACGCTGTCAGCGAAGCTACACACAACAGTGCTGTATTGGTGACCGATGTAGGCCAGAATCAGATGATGGCTTGCCGCTACTTTAAGTTCACACAACACCGAAGTGTGATTACTTCAGGCGGTATGGGTACGATGGGATTCGGCCTTCCTGCCGCTATTGGTGCTACCTTTGGAGCCCCAGACCGTACGGTTTGTGTATTCATGGGTGACGGTGGTTTGCAAATGAATTTGCAGGAACTGGGAACAATCATGGAACAAAAAGCTCCGGTTAAGATTATCCTCTTGAACAATAACTACTTAGGAAATGTCCGTCAGTGGCAGGCGATGTTCTTTAATCGTCGCTACTCATTCACTCCAATGATGAATCCGGACTATATGCAGATCGCATCCGCTTATGGAATTTCTTCCCGCCGCGTGATTGAACGTGCTGATCTTGCAGCCGGTATTCAGGAGATGTTGCAGACCGACGGTCCGTTCTTGTTGGAGGTATGCGTTATAGAAGAGGGCAATGTCTTGCCGATGACGCCTCCGGGTTATTCTGTTAATCAGATGTTGTTGGAATGTTAATCGAAAGGAGTATGGAAAACAAGACATTATATACAATCATTGTCCATTCGGAAAATATCGCAGGTATCTTGAATCAGATCACGGCGGTGTTTACGCGTCGGCAGTTGAATATCGAAAGCTTGAACGTATCGGCTTCGTCTATCCAAGGAGTACACAAGTACACGATCACCTGTTGGACAACAGCCGATGTAATAGAAAAGGTTGTCAAGCAGATAGAAAAAAAGTTGGATGTGATTCAGGCCCACTATTTTGTTGATGACGAGATCTTCCATTTGGAGGTAGCCATGTACAAGGTATTGA
>CAVJQR010000082.1:0-11014 GCA_963651605.1 Agathobaculum sp. | reverse complement strand
TCCGTGGTAAACAATATACAGTCAAAGAATTAAAGCACAATGATGATTTTAAAGGCATTGACGTGGCGTTTGTTTCAGCCGGTGGTGGTACTTCTGTCGAGTTTGCCGAGACCATTACGAAGCATGGTGCAGTGATGATCGACAACTCCAGCGCGTTCCGTATGGAAAATGATGTTCCATTGGTCGTTCCTGAAGTCAATCCGGAAGACGCATTGGTTCGTCCGCGCGGTATTATCGCCAATCCGAACTGTACAACGATCCAGATGGTTGTAGCATTGAAGGCTATCGAGAAACTTTCTCACATCAAGCGCGTACATGTTTCTACCTATCAAGCAGCCAGCGGTGCGGGTGCAACAGCTATGGCGGAATTGATCAAACAGTATGAACAATTGATGAAAGGCGAAAAACCGACGGTTGAAAAATTTGCTTATCAGTTGGCTTATAATGTGATCCCTCACGTAGATGTTTTCACTGACAACGGATATACGAAAGAAGAGATGAAGATGTATAACGAAACACGTAAGATCATGCATTCGGATATCGAGGTGAGTGCGACGTGTGTTCGTGTCCCCGTTATGCGTGCTCATAGCGAAGCGACTTGGGTAGAGACTGAACGTCCATTGTCTATCGAGGAGGTGCGTGAAGCATTTGCTCATGCCGAAGGTGTCATTTTGCAGGACGATCCGGCCAATAAAGTATACCCGATGCCTTTGTTTATTGCCGATCATGATGAAGTTTATGTAGGACGTATCCGCAAAGACTTGACCAATACAAACGGATTGTCATTCTGGACTGTCAGCGATCAGATCCGAAAAGGCGCAGCATTGAATGCCGTTCAGATTGCTGAATATTTGTTGAAAGTAGGTAATATCAAGTAAAAATTATAGATTATCTCCTATCCAATAAAAGGGCCGCTCTTTGAGAGTGGCCTTTTTTTATTGGATAAATTAACAAATTCGGCTTGGTTTTAGCTCTTGTCGGCGGTGTGGATTTCGCCTATATTTGTGCATCCGATACAAGTAAAAGAGGAAGAAGCATCTGTTTTGCTATACATGTTTATATATATAAACCGGTTGTTTTTTCTCCGGTATCGGCAATGTTCTTTGACATGATGAGCGGCAATAAGAAAAAAAGATTGGTATATTGAAACAGTTTCTCGGCACAAAACTCGAGTTTTCTCCCGAGTGAACTGCAGTTTTGTGCCGAATGAACTGGAGTTTTATACGGAGAAAACTCCGGTTCATTGCCGAGAAACTGTTTCAGACATCGGCAATTGTTTCTGATAAGGTCGGTAGGTGAGAATAAAACCATCGGCAGAAACGGCGGAAACGGCCACCAAAACAAATCAGATTTTGGCCGTGTTGCGGGCAGACGTATCCGATGTAGGAAGCGTTCGGATCAGGTGAATGGCTTCAGAGGCATTGTCTGTTACGGCCCAAAGCTTTCCATGTCGCGACCGCATAAAGCTCTCTGCTATGGCTTTGTCGAACATCTCCAGCAACGGGTCGTAGTAGTGGTTGACATTCAATATGACGATGGGGTTGAAATAGAGCCCTAATTGCTTCCAGGTGATCACTTCGAGCAACTCCTCCAACGTGCCACAACCACCAGGCAATGCAATGGCTGCATCAGAGAGTTGGGCCATGGTTTGTTTGCGTTCATGCATATCATTGACGGTAATCACTTGGGTCAACCCATTGTGACACCAACCCTCATCGATCATGAATTGGGGAATTACGCCGATGACCTCGCCGCCGGCAGCCAAAGCCGCGTCAGACAAGACACCCATCAATCCGTTGCTACCTGCTCCGCAGACGATTCGAATTCCTTCATGGGCCAACTGTTTGCCCAATTCTTCCGCCATTTGGAAATAAATGGGATGGATTTGTGTGCTCGATGCACAATAGACACAAACGGTTTTGATGCTATTCATATTCTTAATAAAGCCATGGGGTGGGGTTTAACTTCGTACGTTCTTTCCACAATTGGAAGTGGAGAATCGTTGCATTGTCATTGTCAGGGTCGGTAAAAATCTTGCCGATTGCCTGACAAGTAGAGACTTGTGTGCCGACTTTGACATATACTTGACTCAAGTTGCTATAGACGGTCAGATAGTTTCCATGACGGATAATCACCGAGTTGTTGTAGCCCGGAATGGTAAAGATTCGCGTCACTTCGCCTTTGAATACGGCACGAGCTTCGGCTCCTGTCGATGTCTGAATGTCGATACCGTTACTGTTTGTGCGGACATATTTCAAGTCTTGATGCTGTTGTTCGCCAAATGGCACCACAATCATATGGGTGCCCGTCACAGGATAGGGGAGACGGCCGCGATTGCTGGCGAAATTGTCTGACAACTGCTTCTCTTCGCGGGTCATGGCATAGCCGCCTTTTACATCCGCCTTTCGCTCTTCTGTAGCGGCGGTAGCATCTTTTTTATCGCTGCCTTTCTTCGATTTATTGGCTTTTGCCAACCGTTCGCGCTCGGCTTTGGCTTTGGCTTCCGCTTCGGCGATCTCTTTGGCAATCTGCTGTTCGATCATTTGGTTCAAGCGATTGGCTTGTTCTCTCTTCTTTTTCAAGATGGCTTGCAAGTCTTGCTGCTTTTTGTTCAGCTCAGCGATCTCAGTCTTGTGTTTGTCTTCTTCTACTTCGAGATTCTTTTGCTCCACTTCGCGCATTCCTATAAGAGACTGTTTCTCTTTGCGGGTAGCGGTCAATTCCTGTCGTTTCGCTTCGATTTGAGCTTGCTTCTCGATGATTTCAGCACCTTGTCGTTTTTGCCATCCTGCATATTCGTGCAAATAGCGGACACGGCGCATGGATTGAGAAAAATTGTCGGCAGAAAGGATGAACAACAGCTTATCTTGCGAGTTGATACGTTTGTACATGCTTCGGATAGATTTGCCGTAGTTCTGTTGTTTTTCTTTCAGATCGTTCTCCAATTGACGTATTTGTCTGCCCATATCGCTGATCTGCCGATCAATGGCTTGCATCTCTTGCTCCAAAAGAGAGATTACTTTTTTTCGGGAGAGGATTTGCTTTGACAAGAGATCGAGCCTTTTCATACGATCTTTCGTCGTTGCTTGGGTTTGGCTCAGCTGTTCGTTTGTCTTTTTGATCTCGGCCAATGCCTCTTTTCGTTGCTTTTCCAGCTCGCGCACACGGGCTGAGTTCTGAGCGGAGAGAGCACTGAACAAACAAAGGAACAAAACGAACCAAACGTATTTCATCTTTATTTATGGGTAATTGCTTTTAGAATTTGTGCAAAGGTAATACGTTTATACTTTGCAGGAATTGAAAAACTCATATTTAACGCACGATTTAGCTGAATTCGTGAGAAGGTAATGGCAATGTCGCCTTGAGAAGTATCCTCTTTCAACAAGGAAATCTTCATATTGCACGGGAAAATATAAGGAGAAAGAACCTGCTGAAAGTCAGAATAATCCCATGCTAACTCATATACTCCTGTGGGTTCTGTGATTTGCGTGGAGAGCAATTTCTCCTCATTGCTGGCCTTGAATACATAATTCAGCTTTTGACGGTCTTGGGTTTTGAGCCATGTGGTCAAACCTTGCCGATCCAAATAGAAATGGTTGTAGAGATAACTGTCCATTTCTTGATAGCCGGGGACAAACAACCGGTTGATGAACAGGGCTTGCAGATTGTAGAAATTGAAATCGAAAGGGAACTGTTCTTTCAATGCATCATATCCTTCTGCTACATATTGTTTGTTCAGTCGGTCTAATGCTTTGACACTGTCGCGACTCAACTCGATACGAAACACTTCAATGCCCAACATAGGTTGGACGGAAAGCTGCAAGACACTGTCTTTCACCAGCTTCATCTCGACACGAGAGCTCATCTCTTTGCCGGGAATGTTCAGGTCGACGCCCAGCCGAGCAGAGAAGGTGTGAAACTTCAGTTCTTGTTGTTGCATGGAAGTGACAAACTCGTTCAGCTCTTTGGTGTTGGCTTCGTAGGTGCCTATAGGAGTCTTGCTGCTTTTACATCCGCTCAACAGGAGTAATCCTATCAAGAAGGGGAGACAGAATACGATTGTTTTTCTCATTTTGTTTTTACCTCTTCTATGTATTCACCTTTTTCAATTTTCTCATCCAACACCTTCGATTCCTTGCCCATTTCCTTGGCTTTCTTCCATTGCTCGACGGCTTTCTCCTTGTCGCCGTTCATGAAAAGAATATCGCCGTAGTGGTCAACGAGTTCTGCACTGTTGGTTTTGTCTTTCGACAAAGCATTCTCGATATAGATTTTCGCCAATGAATAGTTTCCTTCCATGAAAAACACCCAAGCGTAGGTGTCAATGTAAGTGGCATTGTCGGGCTCAAGCTTGATGCATAATGCCGCCATTCGTTCGGCTTTCTTCAGATCTTTATTGTCGAGCGTCAAGAAATAGCTATAGTTATTGAGGACAAAGGCATTGTTTTCATTATACTTAAGAGCCTCGTCGTAAGCTTTATAGGTCTCTTCCATGTTGCCCATCTGATAGTAAAGGTCGCCGATCTGTCCATAGAAATTGGACTTCATGACGTTATTCTCGTTAGGGATCATTTTAATACCTTCATGATAGGTGTCCAACGCTTTTTGATACTCCTTCTGTTGGTAGTATCCAATGCCTAAATAGAAATAGTATTCGGGGGCATTTGAAAAAAGCTGAATGCCTCTGTTGCAGATACGTATGATTTCAGGGATGTCCTCCTCTTTCAGTGCAAGATTCAGCAATTGTTGCCAGGCTGATTCATTGTCGGGGGCTATCTCGGTTACCAATTTGAATTGATCTTTTGCTTCTGTTATTTTGTTTTCGGCCACCAGCAAGCTGCCGTAGATCATCTTCAGCTCTGAGTCTTCGGGATGCTGTTCCAAAAGTGTTTGAAATAAAGAGTCGGCTTTGTCCAATCCTTGTTTTGTTTGTTGCAACCGTTGAATATAGCGCGACAGAATGGCAACTTTCGTGTTGACGTCCAACCCTTCACTGACTAACGCTTTTCTGATTTCATCTTCGGCGGCATCTTTATTGCCCGTGGCATCGTAGTAGTTGGCCATGGAGACGATATAACGCGGATCATTCGGCTCTATCTCATGGGCTTTCTGATAACATTCCAACGCTTTTTCATGTTCTTTGTCTTCCAAGTAGAGGTCGCCCATCAAAAGCTGGTAACGGGCATTCATTGGGTACTTGTTTGCCAACTTTTGGATCTCCTTAAATGCATTTTCAGGCCGGTCAATCGATTGATAAAGACGGAACTTTTGCATGGAGATGGATTCGTTCATTCCCATGCTTGACTCCAAAGCATCGTATGCTTTGATGGCTTCTTCGATGTCTCCTTTTTGGGTCAAGGCATCAGCCAGATAGTAGTTCAGTTCTATCTTGTCGGGATGCGTTTTAACCAACTCTTGATAGGAGTCAGCCGCCTCTCCGAACATACCCAAATTCCGCTCCAATCCGGCCAACGAAATACGGTATGTGAAGTTATCGGGGGTATAGGCTACGGCTTTTTTTAACAGGTCAATAGCTTTCTCGGGTCGGTTATACTGAACATAGAACATCGAGAGTTCAAACAATGCCGCTGAAGAGGTTGTGTCCAATTCGAGGCAATAGGAAAATGCATCGAAAGCAGCATCATATTTACCCATGCTCTTCAGTTTGGCCCCTTCATAGTAAAAATAATCAAATTTCCGCTGTTGTTCAGGGGCAAGATTCCCTTTGGCTTCTCTTATTCGTACCTCGTTAGTGGAGGAAGCCGACGACGGAAAAGCCGTATAGAGAGCTGTTGCCAGCAAAAGATAATGAAATATTCTGCGTCTTTCCATTTACTTCATGTTTTTATTCTTTCCCCGTGTGCCCAAAACCGCCCGCTCCGCGCTCTGTTTCTTCCAATGTTTCTACTTGTTCCCAAGATACTTGCTGATAACGGGCAATAACCATTTGGCAAATACGCTCACCGTCTTGCACAATGAACGGCTCATTGGACAAATTTACTAAAATAACTCCTATCTCGCCACGGTAATCGGCATCAATTGTACCGGGGGTATTCACTAATGAGATGCCATGCTTGATAGCCAATCCACTTCGTGGACGAATTTGAGCCTCATATCCTTCAGGGAGAGCAATGTATAATCCTGTGGGAATCAGCTTGCGTTCCAATGGCTTCAGTTCTACCGGCTCTGTAAGATTGGCGCGGATATCCATTCCGGCCGACAGGCTTGTTTGATAAGCGGGTAGTGGATGATGAGACTTATTGATGATTTGTACTTTCATTGCGTTATATGTTAATGTTAGTCTTTCCAGTCGCCGTTTTCTTTGATAAGTTGAATCAATTTCTCAACAGCTTCTTCTTCTGGAATATTTTTTAATACACAAGTTTTTCCTTTGTAGAGACTGATTTGGTTTCGACCTGCTCCTACATAACCGTAATCGGCATCAGCCATTTCTCCGGGGCCGTTTACAATGCAGCCCATGATGCCGATCTTCAATCCTTTGAGGTGAGAAGTGGCGGCTTTGATCCGGGCAATAGTTGTCTGCAGGTCGTACAATGTACGCCCGCAACTTGGGCAGGAGATGTACTCAGTCTTGCTGATTCGTGTCTTGGCAGCTTGTAAGATTCCGAAAGAAGTCTCATCCAAAAGAGGAGATTCTATAAACTTGTCATGGATCATGATCCCTTCCCCGAAGCCATCCAAGAAGAGAGCTCCTAAATCTGCTGCGGATTTAAGTTGTATAGACTCTTTCTCTTTGTCTGCATATTCGTGATGGAGAACAACCGGAACGGTGATCCCTGCTTTCCAAAGTTTATGTAAAGCGGCCCGTTGTTCGCCCACACTGTTGAGATGTTGTGAGCTTAATATGACAACAACGGTCTTGTCTTTTTGCAAGATGTCCATTACTTCGTCTGTCAAATCATTGTATGTTAGACAGATAAATTTAATAGGAGCATCGATTGTTTCCATTTCTTTTGCTTCAGAAGCAATAAAGTAAGGGTAGGCGTTGGTGCGAGGTTCCCATGAATGAGCATCCACAATCAATTTTAAATGATCGGGTAAATTCTCGGGATTCTCTTGTCCGATGTAAATATAATCGGGCATGTAATTGGGGTTGAACTCGAAATTTTCTCCACTTGAGCGGTCAGAAATAACGATAGGAACCACCATTGAACCAATATTTTCCACTCGTCGCGTCTCTCTCTTGTGGCAGGAGACAGGGTCGTAGGCTGGGGCAATCTCCGCTTGAATATGTGGATGATGCTTGCGTTTCAGGATATAATTTACCAATTTTTGGGCGACAGGGATCTCGGCCTCCGGCTCTTCGCTTAATGAAACTCGGATGGTATCACCAATTCCATCGGCTAATAATGCTCCGATTCCTACAGCACTTTTGATTCGTCCGTCTTCACCATCGCCGGCTTCGGTTACACCCAAATGCAAAGGGAATTGCATATTCTCTTGTTCCATTGTCTGAACAAGCAGGCGAACGGTCTTTACCATGACGACCGGGTTCGAGGCTTTGATGGAAATTACTACGTCCATGAAATTCTCTTCTACGCAAATTCGTAAGAACTCCATGCACGATTCTACCATTCCGTGGGGAGTATCTCCGTATCGGCTCATGATGCGGTCGGAAAGCGATCCGTGGTTTACTCCGATTCGGATGGCTGTATGGTTGGCTTTGCAAATGTTGAGGAAAGGAACAAATCGTTCACGAATTTTCTGAAGTTCTTGGGCATATTCTTCATCGGTGTATTCTCGCAAGCTGAAAGTCTTGATGCGGTCGACATAATTGCCCGGATTGATTCGGACTTTTTCCACCTCTGTAGCAGCGGCATCAGCCGCTTTCGGATTGAAATGGACATCGGCTACCAAGGGCGTCGTATATCCCTTTTCTTTCAATATACGGTTGATGCACCCCAAATTGTGCGCTTCCCGTTCGCCTTGTGTCGTAAAGCGTACATATTCTGCTCCGGCCTGAATCATACGGATGGCTTGTTGAACGGCCGCATCGGTTTCCATGGTCGAGACATTTGCCATGGATTGAATACGGATAGGATTGTCACCTCCCATAGGAATGTTCCCTATGTGAACTTCAGATGATTTACGACGTTGGTAATTAAAATAGTCCATAATTGCCGGAATAGATCAATTCCCCAAGTCGGATTCTATAGAAAAACTTCTTCATAGAATCCAACCGGGTTGATGTGCTGTGTTTAATTTGTTTTGTATTTATAAGAAACTTTGGCCAAGTCTTCGTTGGCTTTTACAATTTTCTTCTTCAGATCTTCTTTGTATTGAGCCAGCTTTTGCTGCAAAGCCTCGTCGCCGACAGCCAGCATTTGAACGGCTAAGATACCGGCATTCAGTGCCCCGTTGATGCCGACGGTTGCCACCGGAATCCCCGGAGGCATCTGAACGATAGCCAATAGGGCATCCATTCCGTCCAATGTTGAATTGATAGGAACACCAATGACCGGAACGGTAGTCATTGAAGCAATGACGCCACACAAATGGGCGGCCATACCAGCAGCACCGATGATGACTTTGATGCCACGGTCTTTAGCACCTTTGGCAAATTTTTCAACTTCTTCGGGAGTACGATGAGCGGAAAGTGCATGCATTTCGAATGGAATTTCCATCTCATCCAAGAACTTAGCCGCTTTTTCCATTACGGGCAGATCCGAAGTGCTACCCATAATAATACTAACAACAGGTGTCATTTTATTTATTTTGCAATTAATTGTTCATATTCTGTAGCAGACAGAAGAGTATCCAGCTCGGTTGGATCAGAGAGGGCCACCTTGATGATCCATCCTTTTCCATAAGCATCTTCGTTTACCAACTGTGGTGCATCTTCCAATTCTGCATTGATTTCCAAAACTTCTCCGCTTGCCGGCATGAACAGATCAGAAACGGTTTTTACGGCTTCGATCGTACCGAACACCTCTTCTTTCGCCACTGTTTCGCCTTCAGTAGTGATGTCAACATATACGATTTCGCCTAATTCGCTTTGAGCATAATCAGTAATACCAACGTAAGCAACGTCGCCTTCTACACGGATCCATTCATGATCGTTTGTGTACTTTACATCTGTAGGAAAATTCATAACTTTGTGTTTTAAATGAGAAAATAGAAATAACTTAATAATGAAGATATATAGATTACTATAAATCCGAGTAAAAAACCATCAAATACTTGAAAAACAGTATGCTTTTTCAAATACAAACGGCATGTTCCTACGATGCCGCCTATCAGCAAGAGTGCGATAAATACACCGTAGGGATTGAGCAAATAGATTCGTGACACTCCCATTATCCCCCCTAACAAGCCACCGAGCCCGATCATGTGCGCGCTGATTTTCCAAAAGAAATTGATGCATAATGCCAGCAGCATTGCAATAGCGGCACCAAACAGTTGGGCCACAAGCCAAAAAGGCATCATCATTTTAAACAAGAAAAAGTCTGTTACCAATACCGCCACGATATATATCAGAAACGGAAGTGTACGGGTTTGCCTGTCGCTCAGTTCCCAATCGACGCCTTTCTTGTGGCGAGCCATCAAAAAGATGATTGCCCCGGGAAATACGGCCGTCGTCAGAAAGATGCTCAACAGCAGGTAAAGCTTCATCTGGGTCGGATAGATGGCCATATAGGAGATGAGGAACGCCATGGCAATACCATAGGTCACCATCAGTAATGGGTGAAACAAAATGGATAATATGTTTGCTACAAATTTCATTTCTTGCAAATTTATATTTCTTTTCTGAGTCTGGCAACAGGTATACCCAATTGCTCTCTGTATTTTGCGACCGTACGCCGGGCAATGATGTAGCCTTTCTCTTTCAGGATGCCTGCCAGCTCTTCGTCTGTCAGCGGTTTCCGTTTGTCTTCGGCTTCGACATGCTCTTTCATGATTTTCTTCACTTCGCGCGTTGAAATTTCCTCGCCACTGTCTGTTTGCATGGATTCGGAGAAGAAATACTTCAGCGGATAGATACCGAAATTCGTTTGGACATACTTGCTGTTGCTGACGCGGGAGATGGTGGATATGTCATAACCTGTCCGCTCTGCTACGTCTTTTAGGATCATTGGTCGCAAGGTCGCCTCGTCGCCTGTCAAGAAGAATGTGCGTTGCAGCTGGATGATGGCTTCCATCGTACACTGCAAGGTGTCTTGCCGTTGCTTGATAGCATCGATAAACCACTGCGCCGAGTCCAGCTTTTGTTTGACAAACTGCACGGCATTCCGTCGTTCGGTTGTTTGGTTGGCCTTGTTGCTCGCATAATCTTGAAACATATTTACATATTCTTGATTGACGCGCAAGTCGGGAATGCCTCGGTTGTTCATCGAAAGCGTTATCTCTCCGTTGTTGGAATCCACCACAAAGTCGGGGATGATTTGGCTCATAGCCGTTTCCATTGATCCGCCCCACGCATTGCCCGGCTTCGGGTTCAATGTTGTGATTTCGTGAATGGCCTTTTTCAATGTCTCTTCCGAAATTTCCAATCCCCGCAGGATTTTGTCGTAATGTTTTCGTGTAAAGTCGTTGAAATAGTCGTGGATGACAGAATAAGCTATATGCGTATCTGCCGATTGTTTTTTCTTTTGCAGCTGAAGCAGCAAGCATTCTTGCAAGTCGCGTGCTCCTACGCCGGCCGGTTCCAGGTCTTGCACGATAGCTAATATCGGTTCAATATCTTTTTCTGTGATATCCAAACCGGCTTGAAACACCAAGTCGTCGGCAATCGATGCCAAGTCGCGGCGCAGATAGCCGTCATCGTCGATGTTGCCTATAATATATTCTGCTATTTTGCTCTGCGTTTCCGGCAATTCTCTCAATCCCAATTGCTCCAGCAGGTATTCATTCAGTGATTCGCCCACCGAGAAGGGAATCTCTTCCCGTTTGTCGGCCCGGTCGCGTATCTCCTGCAGTTTGTAGTCGGGGATATCGTCTTCCGTGGAATAATCCCCCAGCGAGAGATCTCCCTCTTCACTTTCACCATCGATAG
>CAVJQR010000081.1:0-11108 GCA_963651605.1 Agathobaculum sp. | reverse complement strand
AAAGATAGTGTATTAAATATTCTTTTTTAAATTTGCCGAACGAAATAAATTCAAAAAATTATATAAACCATGAAAGTTACTTTGAAGATTTTATTGGTAGCCGCAGTTGTGGCTTTGGCTTATTTGTGTTACAAGAGTATCACAGTGCCAATTGAGTTTAACAACGAAAAGGATGCTCGTGACAATGCAATTATTGCCCGTTTGATCGATATCCGTAAAGCTCAAATCGAGTACAAGAACGTGTACAAGACTCATGCCGGAAGCTTCGATGACTTGGAAAAATTCTTGTCAGAGAAGAAATTGCCGGTAGTCATCAAGGAAGGCGTACTGAGTGATGAACAATTGGAAAAAGGTATGACCGAAAAGAAAGCCGTTGCATTGATTGAAAAAGCAAAGCAAACAGGCAAATGGGACGAAGTCAACAAAGAGGGTTTGTCTCACTTCAGACGTGATACCTCTTGGGTATTGGCAAAGGATACATTGCTGGGTGCCGGCTATGACGTAGCAAGCTTGCGCTATGTACCGGGTGTACCGGGCGAAAAAATCCAGTTCCATATGGATACAGCTACTTTGAAGTCTGGTTCAGGCTATGAAATCAAAGTATTCGTTTGCGATGTTCCTTTCAAATCTTACTTGGGCGACATGGATGCTCAGTTGACTTACAACTTGATCGACAAAGCTGAAAAACAAGGTAAGTTCCCTGGCTTGCGTGTTGGTTCTTTGGATGAAATCAATAACAATGCTGGTAACTGGGAATAATCCCTTGCGTTAACTTATGGCAATTGTACCTGAGTTATTAATCGAAAATTCTGAAAGTTATATAATGTCCATCCGGCTTGCGCCGGATGGACTTTCTTTTTCCGGATACCGACCCAATGAAAATGGCAGTTTTTTCTATACGGAAGAGGTATGGAATGGTGTCAGTTCTTATGTGGATTGGGTGAAAGAATGCTTCTTTTCAGCTGATTGGCTAAGCCAAAGTTTCCGACAACTGTATGTGGTCCAATCACAAAGTTCTTTTACAATTGTTCCCTTAGCCTACTATTCAGCACAAGAAAAAGAGCATTTGTTCAACTTCACGTGCGGAAATCAACAAGCAGACAAGGTCCTTTCCATCGAATGGAAGGAGACAAATCAGGTGTTGCTCTACACGATGGGGCAAGAATTGTATGATTTTTGTTCACGATCGTTGGACAATCCGCAGTTCATCTGCTCTCAATGGCCGTTGCTCGTCTGGTGGAGAAATGAAGGGCTCAACAATCTCTTCCGACAAATGTTTCTCCACATCTCCGATGGGTTATTGACTGTGGCTTGCTTTGCACAAGGAAATTTGCTATATTCCAATTACTATGCCGTCCATAGTGTAGACGATATGCTTTACTATACATTATATATATGGAAGCAGTTGGGATGGAATGCACAAAGCGATCAGCTGAAAATTTGCGGAGAGGCCAAGGTGGAAAGCCATTTTGCTACGATGTTGCGCACTTATATCCGTCAGGTCGACAGCTGCAATATACCGTCTGAAACATATTTATTGGGAGACGATTTGCTTCGGACTCCAACAGATTTAATAGCTTTATCAATCAATGAGAATAATTAGTGGAAAATATGGCCGGCGCCGCTTCGACATTCCTTCAACGTTCAGCGCTCGCCCAACAACCGACATGGCCAAGGAAAATTTGTTTAATGTACTCTCCAACTTGATTGACTTCGAAGGAGTGGATGCATTAGACCTCTTTGCCGGTACGGGAAGCATCTCTTTTGAATTACTTTCGCGTGGATGCCAGTCAGTAACCTCCATTGAAAAAAACAATCAGCATGCTTCTTTCATGGCGAAGGTGGCCAAAGAGTTGAAAGAAACAAACATGAAACTGCTCAGAGGTGACGTGTTTCGCTTCTTAAAGAGTGCACCGGCCGAGAGTTTTGACTTTATTTTTGCCGATCCTCCCTACGCATTGAAGGAATTGGCCGAAGTTCCTCAGCTGATTTTTGAGAAGAGACTGTTGCGCCCCGGCGGTATCTTTGTTATGGAACATCCCTCCTCCTACGATTTCTCTGCGCTTGAACACTTCGATCAACACCGAGTATATGGGGCCGTCAACTTCTCATTGTTCATTCTTCCTTCCGAAGAGGAATCAGAGCAACGGGGAGAAGAGCCGCATGAATGACTCTGCAAAGCGTTTCCTCAACGGACGTTTTAACCAAATCCGAGAGGTGATATGTTTGCAATCCATTAAGTCGTGCATGAAGATCTTCTTCATTTGCACAGCGAAATCTTGTTGATAAACCAACGCATTGATCTCAAAATTGTGTTCCAAACTTCTGAAATCCATATTGGCCGACCCGATACAACTGACATAATCATCGCTCAGCAATAGTTTTGCATGCAAGAATCCAGGCTGATAAAAGTAGACTTTTACGCCGGCCCTGATCATATCTGCCAAGAAAGATCGCGAAGCCAAATTCGCCATCTGGGTATCTGAACGCTGCGGCATCATGATCCGAACATCAATTCCTCCTCTTGCGGCTATCTGCAATGCTTGGTTTAATCCTTCAGTTGGCAAGAAATAGGGAGTCTGGATATAGACATACCGTTTGGCATTGGTGATGATGTACATCTCAGCTTGCGCTAAAATTCGCCATGGGCCAACGGGTCCACTCGTCACCACCTGCATGATATTGTCGCTATAGTTCGGAGACGTAGGATAATAGTTCGATTGGTTGATCACCTGTTTACTGACAACATACCAATCCAACAAGAAAGCCGTCTGCAATCCTTGTACACCTTTGCCGATTATTCGAAAATGAGTATCGCGCCACGTCCCCCAATTCACACCTTTCACATAACGGTCCGCTACATTCATGCCTCCCATATAGCCAATCTTTCCATCGATGACTACCACCTTTCGGTGATTTCGATAGTTGACTTTGCTGGTGAAAATAGGAAAGACCACCTTCAAAAAAGGATAAATCTCCACACCCTCTTTTCGCATGGTATCGAAAAAGCGGTTTTTTACATTCCAACAACCCACATCATCATACAAGACCCGTACTTGAACCCCCTCATGAACTTTCTGAATCAGCAAGTCGCGCATCGTATGCCCTACCTCATCGTCGCTGAAAATATAGTACTGCACATGAATATGGTGCTTGGCATTGCGAATATCCTCAAACAGATCTTTGAATTTTTCTTTTCCTTGCGTATAGATTTTGAACTGACTTCCATAAAGAAGGGGCGCATCTTTTGTCCGATTCAACAACGTCGCCAGCTCCTTATAAGGAGAATCGAGCGAGCAATTGTCTGCTTTCATCTTCTTGGTATGCGGATGTTTGCTGATTCGCTTATAAGCTTTACGTGCAATGATTCGTTGCTTGCGGTTGTCTTGTCCGAAACAGAAATAGAAAATAAGGCCAAGGCCCGGTACAAGCAACAAGACGACAACCCACGGAATCGTCTTCAGCGGGTTTCGGTTCTCGGCTATGACCACGAGGATAAGCCCGATGATTGTGATCATATAAAGCAATACAAAAAGCGTACCGAACAATATTTCTATTACAGAAGATCCCAACATATATGTAAGGCTTTAGATTGGCTAAAGTTACATATAAATTGGAAACTTACAATCAATATTATGCTTAATAAAACATTATTTCGCCTTCACCTACTCTTGTATTGCATAAACGGCAAGATTGCATGGAGCATTCATCAAGATCGTGTGGAACTCCATTGTGTAAACGCTGAATCGCGAATCGGATACTCTTATGGTTATCTCTACATCATAGAGAAACCTTTCCTTAATGGAGCTTCAACTCATGGCATCTGAAACGATTTTTGCTATTTTTATGAAGAGAATGGTACTGAAAATCATTGCACATGAAAAATGGAGTTCGTATATTTAACCAATCAATTATCAATTATCAAAACTTTACATTATGTTAAAAAATTCACCTTCCACCCCTCCTCTTGATTACGCGACTTGTATTCATGCCGATTGTCCTCGGGCACATGAATGTCTGCGGCGCATTGCTTACACCGCTTTAGAGAAAACGGCTGACCATTTGGTGTTGGTAAATCCAACGCGGGCTGACCAAACTTCCGCCTGTTCATTCTATCGTTGTTCGAAACCGGTGCGATTTGCACGCGGATTTATCAATGCGAAAGAACGGATGTTCCCGCAGCAATATAAGCTGTTCAGCGAGTTCCTCATCAACAAGTTCAGTCGGTCGCTCTTTTTTGCTTGGCGACGAGGCGACAGAAACCTCACTCCCCAAGAGCAACAAATCGTACAAGAGGCTTTGACTCACGCAGGAATTGCAGAGCCGATGGAGTTCGATCATTACGAATTTGCCCACAATTGGAAAAATTAATGGGATGTTTCTTGAAAGTTTCTCCCGTATAAACTCGAGTTTTCTCGAGAGAAAACTCGAGTTCATTCGGCACAAAACTGCAGTTTCATGCCGAACAAACTGCAGTTCGATGCCGAGAAACTAATCGGAAACTCCGCAACCGTTCATCGATTGGTGGAGAGTATCTGTTTCTTTGATGGAGGGATCGAGAGAAAGCTTCGCTATTTTTTTGTAAAGTTCGGTCTTGTCCTTGTCTGAAAGTGGGGCCTTTTGGAGCAGATCGGTAAAGTAGCGCCTAAGAAAGGCCCCACGATCGACCGATTTCTTCAAATGATAACGGCCCTGCGTAAGGTATTCCACAGTGAAAGCCGCATACAGGTTGTCGAATCCATCGAAGTTGTGCGTACCTTCTCCGTTCGGGAAGCTGGTGCTGATGGGGTTCGGGCGCTTGCCGAAACCGGTCAGCGTCTCCTCCCAAAGAAAGCCAATCCGATCGTCGGCTTGCCACTCCATCGAGCTGTAGGCCGAGGTCGTGTCGCTAATTTGGCAGTAACCATTCCAGCCGGTGGCAAAGTGTTGTGCATTTTGTAGGTCGGCAGCATGGCACAGTTCTTTATAGAAAATGCTGACTTTCTCACGAGTGTTGCCGGTTGGTATCGACTGCAAGGCCAGATACATTTCTTGCCGGTCACTATTTCGCACCACGGGCAGAATTAGTAATTCACCATTGGTCGAGTTGTTGCCCAAGGCAAGACCGGCCACAATGAGCGCGCTTTTGGTAGGTTTGTCCCATGAACCTTCACCCTTGAACGTATCGGTGTAGGTGAAGATGTTGAAGATACGGCCTCCTTGGGCCCGACTGCTGAGAAGGACTCGCCCATCGGGCAGTTCGTCACATTTGGGTTCATCGCCATCCGGTGCGGGTAGTGCCATGGCTCCACCAAGGGCTTGCCACGTGTGGCCAAAGTCATCGGAATAGATAACCCGGTTGCCGTTAGGGCGAGCACAAAGGGCAGCATAAAGTCGGTAGTAGTCTCCTTTTTTGACGATCCGGCTTTGAAATATGCGTCCACCGCCTACAAAAGCGGCATCGATCGGATACCCATCATCGAAGAGTCGATAGATGGAATTTGTAATATTGACAGGGGCCTCCCACGTATCGCCTGAATCATGGCTGCGGATCAGCGCAATATGTTGTGGATTTTGGCGATTGGTGTGTGGACTACTATAGAGAGTACACCCTCCAACTGCCAAAATGAGGGTCTCATGACTGGTACGGTCGGCTACTACAGCGGGGTCGCCAAAGGCCGTTTCGAAGAAATTTTCGGTGGCAGAAGTAAGTCCATTACCCACGGCCACCTCTTTGATGGCACTCCACGTATGACCATTGTCGTCGCTCGTTCGACATACTATATCCACCTGTCCAAAGCCGGGATCGGTGCCGCATACAAGTCTTGCCGCCGTTGCTATCAGTCGGCCATTGCTTGCCTTCGTGAGTCCGGGGATTCGATAGGGGGGAATGACACCATCGCCCTTGCTCGTATTGAAAAGATCTTGCTTTTCAATCGTATAAGGAGTTTGAGAATCGGCAAAAACTTGATTGTCAAAACTACAGATAGTTGCGACACTTGCCATAAAGAGGAAGCAAATCGTCTTTCGTTTGGCAGAAAGGAGAAAATTGTTTGTGTTCATGGGCTTGTGTATGAATGGGTTTGTCCAATAGGATTGTCATCGTCCACAAATATACACAATCCCAATCAATAGCACCTATCGACCTCGCTCTTTTTTTAAAGAGAGAAGAAGGTGCCACAAAATTGTTTTTAAACAACTTCTAAGATTTGAACGTTTAAAGAATAAAAACGTGAAGAGTCTTTGATTTTGTTGGAGGCGTTCTTTAACATACTGTTTATAAATCGTTTAATTCGTCAAGACTTCCTTGTCTTATGCCTCCATGATACGCAAAAAAATATAAAGAGGGTTGCACTGTTGGACGAAGAAGAGTATCTTTAACTTGATTTTCAACCCGACTAATTTCAGAAGAATGAAACGAATCATCGCAAAAACGACATTATATATTCTCTTTATTATGACAACATTGTCGGCTCATGCTTACGGATTGGATGCCATCACGGAGGTGGACGGCAACACGATTGTGCAACGCGCCATGAAGTATATCGGCGTCCCTTACCGCAGTGGACGAATGAATCCGAAGGTAGGTTTCGATTGTTCAGGCTTTACATCGTATGTGTTCAAGAAGGAGAATATATCGCTTACCCACTCTTCCCGATCGCAATTCTTGGAAGGTACGCAGATTACAGACTGCAAGAGCTTGCAGGAGGGCGATTTGGTATTCTTTACAGGGTCGAACAGATCGAAAGGAATCGGACACGTGGGAATCGTGACGGCCGTGAACAGCGAGACGGGAGCTTTCTCGTTTATTCATGCCAGCAGAACAGGTGTTTGCATTTCTTCCTCATCGGAAGCATATTATCAGAAACGCTATATTGGCGCTTGCCGTGTCATTGCCGCCTCCTAACAACCTGTTTTTATATAAAACAAGGCGCTAAAAAACGATAACACGGCCAGCGACATCAGATAAGTCCTTCTGCTTTATCGGCAGAATAGAGCTCATCGATGATACCATCTGACAAACCAATCACGGGTACATGAATGAATTGGGCATGGATAACTTCTGCAATCGTAAGGAAAATCTTGGCAGCAGGGACAATGACATCAGCCCGGTCCGGCTTCAGATTATACATTTCCATACGGGCCTCATCGGTCAGAATATGCAATTCATCATAAATTTGTTGTAGAGAAGTGACAGGAATTCTCTTTTCTTTTTTGTCTTTCTTGTCAATCAATTTATACAATTTATTGATGTTACCACCCGAACCGATAATGTTAATCTCCTGTATGTCTTTGACCTGTTCGGCTATCTCCTCACGAAGTTGTTGCCAAGCAGCCTCCGTAACGCCACCTGTCAAGATGCGGACGGTTCCGATATTGAACGATTGAGAGTAAGTAAGTTGCCCATTAGTCAGCAAGTTGATTTCAGTACTTCCACCACCCACGTCAACATACATGTAATTGCCGTTTCGATCTTCGAGACATTCGAGATGATTACTGTAAATCATGTGGGCCTCTTCCTTACCATCGATGATTTCAATCTTGATGTCAGTCTCCTTTTTGATCTTCTTGATGATCTCTGCACCGTTCTCAGCATCTCGCATAGCCGAGGTAGCACATGCGCGGAAAGCCTCCACGTCATATATCTTCATCAGTTGTTTATACGATTTGATCAAGCGGAGCATCTTCCCGGCTTTCGTCGGAGAAATCCTTCCCTGACCAAAAACATCAAAGCCAAGACGGAGTGGTATGCGAAGAAGTAGCTCCTTGGAAAATTTTTCAACTCCCGAGCTTTCATCTCTCGATACTTTCTTTATCAACAGACGGACCGCATTCGATCCGATATCAATGGCTGCATAATTTCTTGTTTTCATGCTTTTTGTTCGTTTGTGTTATTTTGTTTTTGTAGTTGGGCTTCCGTTGCTGAGTAGTACTTGTAGAGGGCTTCTTGCGAACGAAATGCAGGGATATCTACCCGTTCTTCCAACCGGTCGTCGCCTCTTCCTTCCACGATTCTGGCCTGTTGCGTATCGGATAATCCAAACCGAACCACTTGCTTCAAATCTTCTTTGATGGCAAGGTCATAAATAGGAGCTATCACTTCGATACGGTTCTCCAAGTTACGCGTCATCCAGTCGGCAGAACCAATGAAAACCTTTTCCTTCCCGCCTGCCGCAAAGATGAAAATACGCGAATGTTCCAAGTACCTGTCGATGATTCCACGGATCTTAATGTTTCCGTTCAGTATGGGTTGCGTTGTATCGATGGAACAATTTCCACGAACCAACAACTCAATGGGAACGCCTTGCTCGGCAGCTTCATAAAGTTTTTTGATCATATCCGTATCGGTTATATGATTCACTTTCGCCTGAATGTAGGCCGGCTTTCCTGCTACTTTGTTTTTGATCTCGTCGTTGATCAGACGAAGAAATTTGGACTTCATCTCGTTGGGCGAAACAAATAATTCTTTAAATCGATGAGGCGAATAGGGACGCTCGATAAAATCGAAAACGGAATGGACTTCGCGAACAATCGTAGGTGCGGCTGTCATCAGCAGATAGTCTGTATAAGACTTGGCATTCCCTTCGTGGAAATTGCCGGTACTGATGCAAGCGATATCTGCACCCTTTTTCATGGTGATATGAGTCAGTTTTGAGTGTACCTTCAATCCTTCCACGCCAAAGATGACATGAATTCCGGCATCTTGCATCTCTTTCGACCAATTGATATTGGAAGCTTCATCGAACCGGGCCAGCAATTCAATGACAACGGTCACTTTCTTTCCGTTTCGAGCTGCCCCAATTAACGCCTTGACGACTTTCGATCCTTTAGCCAAACGATAGAGGGTTGTTTTGATACTTTTCACATCTTTGTGAATAGCGGCCTCCTGCAGTATGCGAATGTAGGAATCGAAACTGTGATAGGGCACATGAATAAAGCGGTCCTTGAGGCGGATTTGTTCCAATATACTATCGGATCCGGAAAGTTCACTCTTTAGAATGGGAGGCCATGCCGGATACTTTAAATCTTTCCTACCACAATCTGGGAATTTCATGAAGTCCTTATGATTGTGATATCGGCCACCTGCCAGTACCGTATCCAAACGGTCTTGACATAATGCGGAGAGCACCAATTTCAATAAAGCCTTCGGCATAGTCGAATCGTAAACGATGCGAAGCGGTTCACCCCGCTTACGGCTCTTCACTCCTTTGGAGATTTTTTCCAACATGCCATTTCGCAAATCATTGTCGATCTCCATTTCGGCATCACGTGTGAACTTAAAAGAGAAGGCTTCATAAGATGAATAGTTCAATCCGCAGAAGATCAATGGCAAAGAACAACGGATGACATCGTCCAAGTACATGAGATAACGTTTCCCTTCTTTGTCCGGTAAGCGAACAAATCGTCCGCAACTATTGACAGGAATCTCTAAAAAGGCATACTCGACATAGTGTTTCTTTGCCGTTTTTCTCGTCAAACGAATAGCCAAGAATATGTTTTCATCATTTTCAAGATCCAAATGCTTGACGGCAGAGAACCATATCGGAGTAATCAATCCACAAAGGTTCTGCAAATAGTACTTTCTGATATACTCTCGCTGAGCATCATCCACCTCATTCTCTTTCAAGATGAAAATATTTTCTTCTCGTAGCTTCTCTGTAATTTCGCTAATGGCCAACTCGAATTCTTTCGAATATTTGTTGTTCAGTTTATTGATTCCTTTGAGGATTGTTTCTGCTTCTTTGCGGTTTTTTCTCGCCTCTTTGTCTTCACATTCGGCAATACGACTTTGGGTGGCGACTCGAACGCGAAAGAATTCATCCAAATTATTGGAATAGATACCTAAGAACATGAGACGCTCTAACAAAGGGACATTGTCTCTGCGGGCTTCTTGCAAAATACGATGGTTGAAATACATCCAACTAATATCACGTGGCAAGAAAATCTTGTAGTTTTTGCTATCCATCTATTTATCAATTAATTTTTCAAAAATCGTACGATGATATTACATACGTATGACTACTGTGCTAAGATTTTGTTACTATTTTCACGATAAATATACAAAAAAAGCGGGGAAATAATCAAACTCTTCCCCGCTCTTTTATATAAATATCTGAATTACAGGTTTCGGATCCAAATATTTCTGTATGCTACCGGAACGCCATGATCCTGCAACAACAACGGTAAACGTCCGTGAGGTTTGTATGTCGGGAAGCCGATATACGGAGTGTGTCCTTTCAAGATATAGTTGTTCTGAACCAATATTCCGTTCAATACGACTGTGATCATAGCCGGAGTCTCCAACACTCCATCTGTTCCAAAACGAGGAGCTTTCCAATAGATGTCGTACACTTGCCATTTCTCTGTACCTGTAAACGCTTGAGCCAACGGAGCAGATTGTTTGTAGATACTTCCTACCATACCATTTACATAAGTAGGATTGTCTTCTCCATCCAATACTTGTACTTCATAGATGCTCTGCAAGAAGATTCCGCTATTTCCCTTCATTTGAAGTTTGTTCTTCTCTCCCGGTTTCGGAGTTTTGAACTCTATATGCAACTGGCAATCGCCATAATATTCTTTTGTCTGGATAGTACCTGTACCGGGAACAACGACCATTGCGCCGTCTTTAACTTCCCATTTTGCAGCTACTTTCTTGCCATCCTCCAAAGAGACCCATTGAGATAAATCTTTTCCATCGAACAAGACGATAGCATCTGAAGGAGGGTTGCCCGGTTTGTCACCTGGTTGAACTTTAGGAGGTTGGGGATAATACCATTCTGTAGCTTCAGGTGCGACATGTCCACCTTCTTGAGCACTCACTGCCGTGGTAAATCCGCATAATAAGCAGACGAATAAAAGTACTTTTTTCATGATCAAATAAAATTTAATTAGCATAAACTATTGCCTATTGATAGCTCAATAGGATATGCAAACTTATATTTTTTTTACCACAAAAGCAATAGTAAATATTTTAAAATTTAGTTGTTTTCAACAAACGCTCTTGATGATTGTTTTCCCTATTCGTGAACATCTGAAGAGAAATAAACCGGTTTTTCAACCATAAGTCAGGGTTTTTCAACGAAAAGCGGTTGATAACCTTGTTCAAATCTCTAATACCATTCTCC
>CAVJQR010000080.1:0-11278 GCA_963651605.1 Agathobaculum sp. | reverse complement strand
TCGCCTCCTCTCCTACTTGGCCCCGATGCTGTCTGTCGGTTGCACGGTCCGTGTCGAGTCGGCGGCCGAAGGGCGAAGTATTTTATAGCTCCGGCGGAACAGATCGGACAAATCGCTGAAGTCTTTTTTGAAAATAATGCCCACGCCTTGCGTTGTAAGTGCTTGTTTCAGATACTGATACATATCATTCATGTGATTGTAGGCCTTCAGACGGATATCGCCGCTTCGGTTCAGTTTATACTCGAGGTCGAACTCTCCGATGAAGGCATTCTTCTGTGTGGCATTGTTCTTATAGCCGAAATTGCCGTTGAAGAGCAGGCGGTTGTTCAGCAACTGGCTCGAGAGCAGCATCTCCACCTCCGTATCTTTCATGCCCCAATCCTCGGCCGCACGGATATTTGTGCCGATCTGCACCTTGTCTGTAATGGAGCTCAGCAGACTGGAGAGCTGAGACGAGAGTGCCGACGAGGCCACCGCCGTGAAATCGTTGCTGTTCTGCCCGGTATATTCAGGCGTATAAAACTTGTTGAGTACCAGCAAGTAGATGATTTGTCGGGTCATCATATCGTCCGTATCGATCAAGCTTTTCATCTGTCGTTGCAACTCTTCGTTCGAGCCCGGCAGCTCAAGATCGAAATTGATGTTCGGCTGCCGCAGCATTCCGTCGAGCATCAACACGCAGTTGACGGGCACATTGGTGCGCGGGCTCTCCAACGCCAGGCTCTGATCCAAGTCGCTCAAGTTGGCCGTCAGGTTATAAATGGCATTGATATCGAGATTGGCATCGAACGGGTCACCATTGAAAGAGACGAGACTCCCCTCGCGGATCTTGAAATCCTTGTGGATCAGCTGCTGGAGGCTGAAGTTATAGACGCCCTCCTGTATCACATAATTGCCGTACATTCGGATGTCGCCCGTCGTTCCATACTGAATCTGCATACTACCGCTACCCGTACCCTTGATTTTGTCGCCCGCATTCGGGTCCATAATCAACTCAATGTAGGCATCGGGGGTAATATCGAGCAGGAAGTTCATCCGCATCTCGGCACCCGAGCTTGGTGGGGTTGTCACGCCGGCGGCAGTGGCTTGCGGATCGTTTTTCGCATGGGCTTCTGCCCTTTTTCGACGGTCGACAAACGTAATGAAGTCATATTCCGTGGCCGTGGAGGTGCCCATAAAATCCAAATAGACATGGGTTTTCGGCTGGCTCTGCATATTGATGTCGAAATTGATCAGCTGCTCGTTTCCTTGAATGTCCACATTGCCCGACCCGAAGACCGTACCGTATATCAGCGGATTGTGCTTCACGTCGGCATCGTATGCCAACATATTGTTTGCCTGCACGTTGACTTGGAAGTCGATATTGCGGAAATGTTTGTGGTTTACCTGCAAATTCACCTTTGCCGTATTGTGGTATTTGTCGTAAACCATGATGTTCTTCGCCCGGATCGATGTCGAATCCATATGGACGGAATCCGAGAAAGTGTAATAGGTGTTCAAGAACGGGATCCCCATACCACCGTCCCGCACGTAGGCATCTCCCTCGACCGACAACGAATGGAAAGGACCGTAGAGGTGGACATTGCCGAATCCACGCCCCTGAATGTTCTCGGCAACCTTCTCCATGAACGGATGAAGGAAGGCCACATTCACGTCGTTGGCATCAAAATAGAGGGAAAGACCCGCCTCGCGGAGGGGCGATTTGACCGGATAGATGTAACCGCTCACGTCGCTCCACGTCGTATCGTTCGCATAAATGGTACCCAACATCAGAATTCCCCGCTGGGCATCGTCCCACTCACTGAAGAGGTTCAGACGGCCCAACGCCACCTGATTGAAAGAGAAGTCCCGCACTTCAAGGTCGGTGTTCAGCATGCGGCTCCCCATCAGGTCGCAGATATTGAATTTTCCTGTCGCCTTTCCGGCAAACTGCAGTACGGGAATATTCAAGACATCGAATATATAGCTCAGCTCGATGTTGTTCAGCTCAAGGTTCAGTGTATCCGTTATGTCGTTCGAGACGACACCGTTCATCAGCAGGTATTCACGATTGCGCGAGATGCTGAAATGGTCGATATCCACTTTTCCCTGCTCGATGGAGATGGTCGACGGATGGATTTGCCACACCGTGTCGTTGATGACCAGCGGAGTCTCCGCCAGTTTGATCTCTGTCAGCAGGGAAGGCTTGCCCTGTTCGGTTGTTTCAGTGGTAAACTGCGTCGAGGCGATCAGATCCGCCTTGAAGGTCCGCTCCTTATTGTTCGCCCATTGCACATGGGTATTGACATGATCCTCTTTGGCATCGGCCGTCAACGACAGATAATTACGAAGCCCCAAGGCATTGAACTGCGTCGCCTTTACGCCCAAATCGATACGATCCGAGGCATTCGAGCAGTGCAAGAAGGTCTCTTCGAAGCAGGTCTTGCCCAGATTGAAGCGAGGGAGATTGGCCTCGAAGCGGAACCGATTGTAATTGTTATTGTACGAACCGAGCACACGCACCGGTTGGATCACCGTAAACGGCAGCTTCAATGTCTGCGAAAGTGCCTCCGTATTGTTGACAGTCAGCACTAAAGTAAAATTGTTCTCCTCGACCCGTTTCGGCTGATAAGAGAAGTTGATCAAGGCAGGGATGTACCCTTTCAGCGTATTCATCAGGCTCGGCACGATGGTCGTAAACGAATAGGCGCCATTCACTTCCGCATTGATCAGTTCTGAAGAGACCGTCAGACTGCGGTCGGCCGACGAGCCCCCGGCCTCGATCCCTATATGAGGAAGGAAGAAACGGCTCGGCGCCGTACGGAAATCAAGGCTGTCGATGTCGATTGTACCGTTGATATTATCGATATTGTTGCCGACGAAATCGGCATTCAGTGTCAGGGAAATCTCCGGCTCCTCGTATTTTTGCGTCAGATTCAGCCGATCCGGGCGGAAATGGTCGAGGGCTGCCGTGAAGTTAAACACCGAGTTGGCCCCTTTATTTTCCAAAAGTCCGTTGGCCACAAGCGATCCGTTCTCGTCTTCCCACCGGATCGTTCCGTTGAAGGCCTGCGGTGCGAAGTGCCCCCCTACCGACAAATCCTTGTAAGTATACCCATTATAGTCGAAACGGTCCACGTCCAAGCGGACGGTTCCTGCAAAGCCCCCTTTCGGTGGGCGCTTGGCATCCAGGTCGATGCGGCACTGCGCATAGCCAAACGGATTGTTGTCTGCCAAGAGTTGATGCAGGTGTATCTCGTTCGTGGCGACATGCCCCTTGATGGCCGTTCCCGTATCGGCCGACGAAGCCAGCTCAAGGTCCGTCTGCAACGAGCCCACTGCTGTCGAGAGTTTTCCGTGGGCCGTCAGCTGATGGATATACCCTCCGATCTCACCGGTGAAGTTGATGGTGCCCAACCGTTCAACCGATTCCGGCAAGGAATGCTTCTCTTTCTGGAAATTGTTCATTAGGTCCTCCATGCCGTTTGTGGTGAGATAGAGCTTATTGATACGACCTAACAGGTAGGCGTTCTTCGGGTGTGTCACATTTTGCAGCTTCATCTGCCCGACCAATAGCATCTTATTGCTGTATTTCAGCGTAAGATTCTCCAAGTCGATATGGTTCACTGCCCCATGAGCCTTGGCCGTCAAGACAACGGAATCGGTAAAGTTATGGAATGCCGGCACGAACGCCGAGAGATCTTTCAAGCATATACTCGAAGGATTGATCCGCAACTGCAGGGCCGCACTGTCAACAAATGAGGCATCGATGCCCGCTTGTGGAAGGGCAATCTCCGCATCGGCAATGCGTAGTGTGCTCTTTGGCAACTTAATCTCGAACTGTTGCAGGAAAAGGGAATCAGGATTGCCGACAACCGTCAGTGCCAAACGGTCCAACGCAAAGCCGGAAGCCTCCTTGAGCGACAGTTTTTTTATCTGGGCATTGATGCTGTCGTTGCGCAAAGCCTTGATGGAAATCTTCGCACTCACGTCATGCACGTCGATATGCTTGGCATTGAAACGGCCCGGCGTCAGCGGGGCTTCTTCTATATCGTAGCGGAAATGGCCCTGACGGATCAGCACCGTGCTGAAGCGAAGGTCGATGTTCGGATGTTTGGGTACCGTATCTTTCGAGGCAAAGGCATCGATCACAAACTGCAGGTTCAGCGGATCGTGGGCCGTCGGACGGCTCAACGACACGTTCGGGCCGAACAGACGCACCGTATTGAAGACGAACTTTCCGTCGAGCAATGGCCACAGTTCGAATCCCGCTGCCACATGATTGGCCGTAAACATCACGCGCCCCTGTTGGTCTTCCAGGTAGAGTCCTTCGAGAACCAAATGACGCAACCACTTGATATCCACCCGTTCGACGTGGACCGGAACGCCCAGTTTCTCGGAAAGCACAGCAGTGGCTGTCCGGGCTATCTGCGACTGCACCCAGGGAATTCGGACCATCAGACTAGGCACGGCATAGAGCGCCCAAGCGGTCACAAGGAGCACAATAATTATGTATCGAATGAATTTAATGACTTCGCTTTTAAAAATTATCGACAAAAATAAGACATTATCGCGATAGATTTCGTTATTTTGCGTGAAAATTTAACAGATATGAGTGTAACTATTTTAGGAATCGAGTCATCTTGCGACGATACATCGGCATCGGTGATCCGCGACGGTGTCATGCTTTCAAACGTTATTGCCAGTCAAGCGGTACATGAAGCCTACGGAGGAGTGGTCCCCGAATTGGCCTCTCGTGCCCATCAACAGAATATTATCCCCGTAGTATCCGAAGCGATCAAGCGGGCCGGAATCGACAAATCCGAACTGAGTGCCATTGCTTTCACCCGTGGTCCGGGCCTGATGGGCTCGTTGCTTGTCGGCACATCTTTCGCCAAAGGTCTTGCCCTCTCGCTCAATATTCCCATGATTGAGGTGAACCACCTCCAGGCACATGTCCTTGCCCATTTCATAAAGGAGTCGGCCGACGACAATCATGCGCCCTCGTTCCCGTTCCTTTGCCTTTTGGTTTCGGGCGGAAACTCGCAGATTATCCAAGTCAATGCCTACAACGACATGAAGGTAATCGGGCAGACTATCGACGATGCTGCCGGCGAGGCGTTCGACAAGTGTGCGAAAGTGATGGGATTGGGTTACCCCGGCGGGCCGGTTGTCAACCGCCTGGCCAATGAAGGCAACCCGAAAGCATTCACTTTCAGCAAGCCCCATATTGCCGGATATGACTACAGCTTCAGCGGACTCAAGACATCGTTTCTCTATACCTTGCGCGACGAGCTGGTGAAGAATCCCGACTTTATCGAACAAAACAAACGGGATCTGTGCGCTTCGCTCCAGGCTACGGTAATCGATATTCTGATGAGTAAGCTACGGATGGCCGCAAAGGATCTCCACATCAAGGAGGTGGCCGTGGCGGGTGGTGTCTCGGCCAATTCCGGACTGCGCGATGCCTTTATCGACCATGGCAAGCGTTTTGGCTGGAAGGTACATATTCCCAAGTTCTCATTTACGACAGACAATGCGGCAATGGTGGCCATCACCGGGTATTACAAGTACCTCGACAAAGAGTTTTGCCCCGTTGATGCCGCACCTTTCTCACGTGTACGGATATGAACCGGGTAGAAGAACTGGCCCGATTGTTGGAAGCCAACAATCGGACCGTCGGCACGGCCGAGAGTTGTACGGGCGGATATATCGCCCATCTCTTTACACTTCGCCCCGGCAGTTCGGCCTATTTCAAGGGGGGCATCGTCTCCTATTGCAATGAGGTCAAGCACCTTGTATTGGGCGTATCGGAAGCCGATCTACAAACATACGGGGCTGTGAGCGAACCCGTTGTCCGACAGATGGCATGCGGTGCCGCCCGTGTGTTGGATTGCGACTGTGCTGTTGCCACATCGGGCATCGCCGGTCCGGGAGGAGCCGTACCGGGAAAGCCGGTCGGGACGGTATGGATGGCCGCATTCTTCCAAGGGAGAGTCCTGACAGAGTGCCACCATTTCGAGGGTAACCGCCGGGAAAATATCGAGCAGGCCGCCGATGCAGTCATGGCCTTGCTCATCCGCCTGATTAAGGAAAAGGAGTAAATAATAATCCATTCTGGAGAAGCTGTTTTCGGATTCCATGGGATCATTCAAAAACAGCTTCTTTTTCTTCAAGAGAGACGCCCGACAATGCCTTTCGTTCAAATCAATCCGAAGTGCAACAATGCCTTCCGAACGCCGTCGTCGTCGACTGAAGCCGTAACATAATCGGCCGCCTGCTTCACATCGTCTTCGGCATTGTCCATCGCCACACCGATACCCGCATGCCGCAACATGGCAATGTCGTTTCCGCCATCACCAAACGCAATGGTCTCATCCGGCCGAATGCCGTAATGTTCTATCACCCGGTCTATTCCCACCGCCTTACTACTGCCCTGCGGCACGACATCGGCAAAGTAGGGATTCCAACGGGTGGCTTCGCAATGGGGCATCGTCGCCATGATCGGCGCCTCGTTATCTGCCGTAAAGAAAGCGATGAGCTGATAGATAGCCTTGTGGCGGATACTCTCCAAATCGCCCATATCCGGCTTCAGAACGTTCAGTTGTTTGTAGACGATATCCACCGCCTCGTCGCGATAATTCATCAGGATAGCATCTTCCATCACGCACGCAACAGGGAAAGGATGAATGCGCTGATAGTCCAACATCGCCTCGATATCCTCTGCGGCCATCGGTTTTCTATAGAGCACTTCCCCCGAAGGCGTTGTGCAAAGTCCGCCGTTAAGTGCCACGTAACCGTCCACCTCCATGTCTTTAAGGTTGTCGATCCACAACGGATGTCGCCCTGTTGCAATGAAAACCTTCACACCGTTTTGGCGCAACTGCCGAATAGCCGCCAGCGTCGAGGCCGAGACAACGTGGGTCGTAAAGCTGACCAACGTGCCGTCAATGTCAAAAAATGCTGCTTTTATCATATATACTTGCTTGTTTTCCACCCGCAAAGATAGGCATTTTGGAGGGGAGATCGGGAAAAAGAGAAAGAAACCCCGCCCCTTCTACTCCATTTATTGATTTATGTTAGGTAACGGTTCAAAAAAAGATGCCGAACAAACAAAAAAAAGCTCGGCACCTTTTTGGAAAATCATGCCGAGCTTTTTCACAAATGGTGGGCACCTTTTTCGGAGGGTGTCCGCACCTTTATTTTCTAACCCTTACCCCAATGGTTTATTTGCCGAGGATTTCAGCCACTTTTTCTGCAATCTTGTTGCCGTGGATGTTGCGGGCGATGATGGTACCGTCCTTGTCTACCAAGATCGTATGAGGGATACCGTTGACTTGATATACCTCGGCAGCGACCGTCTTCCATCCTTTCAAATCGGACATTTGCGGCCAGGTGATGCCCAAATCACGGATACCTTTCTCCCAATCTTCCTGCTTGCTGTCGAACGAAACACCTACGATTTCAAAACCTTTGTCCTTGTATTGTTTGTAGATTTCCACCAACTTCGGCGTTTCACGACGGCATGGAGGGCACCAGCTTGCCCAAAAGTCGAGCAGAACGACCTTGCCTTTGCCCACATAGTCAGAGAGTTTAGCCGGTTTTCCTTTCACGTCTGTCAATTCAAGGTCGATATAAGACTTTCCGACAGCCACTGCTTTCAGCTTTTCCAAGCGCTCTGCCACCCGGTTCACACCCGGTGTTGTCAAGAATGCTTCGTCGGCATGGTCGATGATCTCATACTGTTTTTCTTCAGGGATATAATAGCGGAAGTCGAAAAAGAGCTTGCCGTTCTCCGGATTCCCCATATTGGACAGGATGAAAGCGGCGGCCTTGTCGGCGATCTCCTCGTCGATGGCATCGTATTTCTCTCCGGCGATACGTTTCGTCTCCGCGTCTTCCGATTTCATGTCTGCCATATATGACTCTTGCGTTTGACGCAAAGCACGCAGTTCCACCTTCAAGTTCTGCACGGCATCATTGGCAGCCGAGCCGGTAACGTCGGAGAGTGTATCCAATTTGATCTGCAACGTGCTGTTGTCCAAGGCGAATACAGCCGAGAATGGTGCGTCCTCTCCTGCTTCCGAGCGGGCCGGTTCCACTACGTCTGCGGCAAAAGCGACTTTGCGCAACACGATCGAATCCTGTGTTCCCTTGAAGGTGAATGTACCGTTCTCTACTTTGGCACTGTCCAAAGCCTGCGCTTCCTCGTCCATCGAATAGAGATATACGTAGTTTCCGTCCAATGCGGCGTTGCCAACCGTACCATTAATTTGATAGCCGGGCTTCTCACTGCAGGCAACCAACGCCAAGGCTGCTGCTGACATCATTGCGAGTTGTTTCATGAGTCTTTTGTTTGTTGTTTAGTTTATATTAGTATTGTCTGTTCGCCGATCACCTTCTCGAGCCGCTCTTTCCATATATCAAATGCGCCGCAATAACTATTGGCTTTCAATCCGTCCGGCTCGATCACGTCGATTTTCTTCAACGATGCGAAAGCCTCCTCGGGTGAATGATAGACACCGGCCCCGATGCCTGCCCCTTTGGCTGCCCCTATTGCGCCGTTGGTGTCGAACACTTCGATGACGGTTCCGGTCACACATGCCAGCGCTTCGCGGAAGATCGGGCTCTGAAACATGTTCGAATTGCCCACACGGATCACTTGAATGTCGATACCCATCTCGTTCATGATGTCCATTCCATACTTGAACGAGAAGACAATCCCCTCTTGGGCGGCCCTTGCCAAGTGAGCTTTCGAATGGATATTGAAGTTGACTCCCATAATGGCACAGTCGGCTTGTCTATTGGCCAGCATACGTTCCGTTCCGTTGCCGAACGGCAAGATGGAGATACCCTCCGAGCCTATGGGCACACTCTCGGCCAATCGGTTCAGCTGGTCGTAGCTGGTTCCCTCGGGGGCTATCATGTTTCTGATCCACGAGTTCAATATTCCCACGCCATTGATGCAGAGCAATGCTCCCAATCGCGGTTGCTCTTTGGTATGGTTGACGTGTGCAAAGATATTGACTCGCGAGGAGATATCAAAATTCAGCTTGTCATTTACGCCATATACCACGCCGGAAGTTCCTGCCGTAGCAGCCACCTCTCCTTGGTTCAATACGTTAAGGGAGAGCGCATTGTTGCTTTGGTCGCCCGCACGATATGTCACCGGTGTGCCCTTTTTCAGTCCTAATTCGGCAGCGACAGAGCCGAGCAGTTCGCCCTGTTGTCCGAACGTCGGACAGAGATCGGGGATAACCCCTTGGTCAAACCCGAAGTAGGAAAGGATATCTTCCGAGATGCCGTTCTCCTGAAAGTCCCAAAAGATGCCCTCCGACAAGCCCGGTATCGTCGTCGAAATCTCGCCCGTCATGCGCATGGCGATATAGTCGCCCGGCAACATGATCTTGTAGATCGAGTGATAGAGTTGCGGCTCATATTCCTTAACCCACGCCAGTTTCGATGCCGTGAAGTTACCCGGCGAGTTCAACAAGTGGTACAAACAGCGCTTTTCTCCGATGGCATGGAAAGCACACTCGCCATAGGGCACCGCACGACTGTCGCACCATATAATGGAAGGACGCAACACCGCCTTCTCTTTGTCGATAACCACGAGGCCATGCATCTGATATGCCAGCCCGATGGCGGCGATATCTTCGCCTCTAACTCCCGACTTCCCCAAAGCGCCACGGATGGCTTTGACCACATAGAGCCACCAATCTTCGGGGTTCTGCTCGGCCCAACCGGGGTGGATTGCCCGAATCGGGGCTTCGCTCTTGGGATAAAAATCCGAACCTATGGGCTGTCCGCTCTCGGCATCCACGATGGATACCTTGACAGATGAGCAGCCTATATCACAACCTAACAAATACATTTCGATTCGTTTGCTATATTATTTGTTTTTCCAATGTCTATTATCTGTCTGTCATTCCGCTTTGCCGGCCTTTTTCACCAATACCTTATCGATGCGCGCCCCGTCCATATCGACAATTTCCATGTCGAAACAGTTCCAGTGCAGCCTTTCTCCTGTCACAGGCAAGCGGCCCAACTCGGCCAAAATCAAGCCGCTCAAGGTATTGTAATCGGACTCGGCATATAAATCTTCCACATCAAAGAAGGCCAAGAAGTCGTAGAACGAATATTGGCCGTCCACCAAATAGCTGCCGTCGGCCCGCTCTACGATATCGGCATCCTCGCCCTGCTCGGGGACTTGCCCCACAAGGCCTTCCATGATATCCATCAATGTCACGATACCTTGGATACCTCCAAACTCATCCGTCACGATGGCATACTTGAGGCGCGTCTGCTTGAACTGTTCGAGTGTCCGATAAACGCTTTGCGTCTCCGGCACGAATTGCGCTTTCCGCACCAACTCCTTCAGTTGGAAGTGGGGCGAATCGATCTGCATGAACAGCTCTTTCAGGTAGACCACCCCCAGCAAATCGTCGAACCGGCCCGACGACACGGGATAGATACCGAACGGATGCGCCTCGACCTTCTTGCGAATCAGCGCTGCATCGTCGGTAATATCGAGCCAGACCATCTCGCTGCGGTGCGTCATGATGGAGTCTACCCGCCGGTCGCCCAGCGTGAAGACGCGCTCCACAATGTCCTGTTCGACCTCCTGCACCTCGCCGTCGTCATATCCTTCCTTGACGATCGCCTTGATTTCCTCCTCCGTTACTTTCGAGTCTCGCACTTTATCCAACCCCAACAGTTTGACCACCAGTGCCGTACTCTTCGAGAGCAGCCATACGAACGGCACAGCCACCAACGACAACATATGCATGGGGCGGGCCAACAGCATCGACACCCGGTCCGAACAGTTCATACCGATCCGCTTCGGCACCAATTCTCCAAAGATGAGCGTCAGGTAGGTTACCGTCACAACAATAATCGTTTCAGCCACCCCTAAGGCATACGACTGCAGCCAGGGGATCTCTTTCAAGTAGACAGCCAGACGCGATGCAAACGCCTCGCCCGAATACAAACCGGTCAGGATGCCGATCAGTGTGATGCCAATCTGGATCGTAGCAAGGAATCGGTCCGGGTCTTCCGCCAGCCTCAAGGCTGTTTGGGCCGCGCGGCTTCCCTTTTGGGCTTCGGTTTCAAATTTCGATTTTCTGGCAGACACCAACGCAATCTCCGCCATGGAGAGCACTCCATTGAGCAGGATCAGAACAAGAATTATAAAAACTTCCATTCAATACACTATCATATTCGAGTGCGAATATACTGAAAAATTCTGTAAGACAAACATTCTTTCGCGGAATATTCTCATCTATTATATAGAAAAAAG
>CAVJQR010000079.1:2760-11335 GCA_963651605.1 Agathobaculum sp. | reverse complement strand
GATATACAACAAGAAATGATGGCTATTCAAAATTAAAAAAAATTAGTGTAAGATTATTTTTTCAATCGGCTGTTTGCATGTTAAAAAAGTTGTATCTTTGCGAAAGATTACAAAGGTTATCTTTTGGAAGTGTTTTGGGTAGGCTGAAGTGTGCGAGATGCATGCTTTCGGTAACAACTTTGTAATATGTGAGACGTAAGAATGCAACGTCGGCTATTTACTTTTGTATGAATTTTAAACTAAATATTAACATTTAACATTATGCGTAAACGATTACACAGTTTGTTTTTACTGACAATGTTCAGTATTTTGTGTACGCTTTCGGTTGTGGCTCAGATCACAACTTCAAGTATGAATGGTAAGATTGTTTCGAATGGTGAGTCGATTATTGGAGCGACGGTTGTTGCTTTGCATGAACCTTCCGGAACAACTTATGGAACGGTCACGGATATGGATGGCCATTTCGACATGCAGGGTATGCGTACAGGCGGTCCTTACACAGTGACTATCTCCTATGTAGGATACCAATCTGCAGTTTATAACAAACTTTACCTTCAATTGGGTGAAACATTTACCTTGGATGCTGAGTTGAAAGAATCATCTGAAGCTCTGGACGAAGTAGTGGTTACGGCCATCCGTACAAAATTTGGTAACGAAAAGACCGGTGCTTCTACCAACATCTCTACAAAACAGATCACAAAATTGCCAACTGTCAATCGTAGTGTTTCCGATATCGCTCGTCTCTCTCCCTATGCTTCAGGTATGAGTATGGCTGGTAGCAACGGCCGTTCGACGAACTTCACCATTGATGGTGCCAACTTCAATAATAACTTTGGTTTGAGTTCTGACCTTCCCGGTGGCGGTAACCCTGTTTCAATGGATGCTATCGAAGAAGTTCAGGTGGTAATCGCCCCGTTCGATGTCCGTCAGTCGAACTTCATCGGTGGTGGTATCAATGCCATTACCAAGTCGGGTACTAACACGTTCAAGGGTACGGCCTATACATATTATCGCAATCAAGACATGCGTGGTAACCGTATCAATGGTGAGGACTTGGGCGCACGTGCAGATGAATCAAAAACAACTTACGGTTTCACATTGGGTGGCCCGATCATCAAAAACAAATTGTTCTTCTTTGCCAACTTCGAACATGAAAAGACACCGGGCGAAGTGATTAAATACCGCGCAACAGGTTCAGGCCAGAGCGGTTTGGTTTCTCGTACATTGGCATCAGATTTGGAAGCTGTTTCCAAACACTTGAAAGAGAAATATGGTTATGACACGGGTTCGTATACAGATTTCCCTGCCGATGAAAGCAATACGAAGTTGTTGGCTCGTGTGGATTGGAACATTACCGACAATCACCATTTGAGCGTTCGTTATAACAATACGAAGAATACGGCATGGAATGCTCCTAACGGAAACTCTTCTGATACGGGTAATCGTTTGTATGGTACCTATCGTGTAGGTCCACAGTCAATGTCGTATGCTAATTCACTCTATTCTGTAGATAACAAAGTTCAGTCTTGGTCTGTCGATTTGAACAGCCACTTCAACGAGAAAATCTCTAACCAGGTATTGTTTACCTATACCGATATTCAAGATGTTCGTGGCAGTAATTCTTCTCCATTCCCCTTCATTGATATCATGTATACCGACGAGAACGGTGTCAATCAATTGGAGCCGTACATCAGTGCCGGTTATGAATTGTTCACTTGGAACAATGGTGTAAAGAACAGAATCGCCAATGTTACAGACAACTTCACTTGGAATCTTACCAACCACAAGATAACAGCCGGTTTGAGTTACGAACATCAGTATGCCAACAACGCATACATGCGTAATGGTACGGGTTATTATCGTTATGCCAGTGTTGACGATTTCTTGAACGACCGCACACCGGAATCATTTGCCATCACCTATGGTTTCAACGGCGAGAAGAACCCTAACGCACAGGTTACTTTCAATCAGGTAAGTTTCTACGCACAAGATGCTTGGAATATCGTGAAGAATTTCAAATTGACCTATGGTGTACGTTTGGATTACTTGGCATTTGACAATTCTGACTTGGAACGCAACGATGCTATTTATGCATTGGATTTTGGTGGCCAACACATTGATACCGGCAAATGGCCGGCAAGCCGCGTACAGGTTTCTCCTCGTCTTGGTTTCAACTGGGATATTTTCGGTGACAAGTCATGGCGTCTTCGTGGTGGTTCCGGTGTTTTCACCGGTCGTCTTCCGTTGGTATTCTTCACCAACATGCCGACGAATGCCAACATGGTTCAGAACTCTGTTCAGTTCAAGACCACTTATAAAAATGGTGTAGCTACAGGTTACGACTCACGTTTGGATCAATTCAACGGAGGCATGATCACGGATGTTGATCAGATGATCTCTCAATTGGGCTTGCCTACTACCAATACCAACCATACTGCCAGTTCAAAAATCTCAGGTGTAGCAGAAAACTTCAAGATGCCGCAGATCTGGAAATCATCTATCGCCCTCGACTATCAGGTGCCTACCGAGTTCCCATTCACGGCTTCTACCGAGTTTATCTACAATAAGAACATCAATGCTGTAACAATCACGAACATCAACATCAAGGATCCTTCCAATTGGGAACGTTTCAACGGAGCAGACAACCGTTTGATCTATCCGAGCGACTACCAATATGTAAAGGGTACGAATGCAGTTGTCCTTGACAATACATCGAAAGGTTATGGTTATACGGCCAACATCACGTTGACTGCCCAGCCAATGGATAACTTGTATGCCATGGCAGCCTACACTCATACTGAATCGAAGGAAGTATCCGGTCTGCCGGGTAGCGACCCTGTTTCAACATGGACGGGATTGAACACTATTGATGGTCCGAACTTTGCTCTTTGCCAACGTTCGCAATACGTGGTTCCTGACAAGGTGATTGCTTCTGTCAACTGGACCATTCCGTTCCAATACAAAGGTTTGGCTCGAAACACCAACTTGAGTTTGTACTATGCCGGTTACTCTCCTTATGGATATAGCTACATGTATACAAACGATATGAACGGCGACGGCAACAACAACGACTTGATGTATATCCCGAAGGATGATAGCGAGATCAAATTCAAAACAGATGCAGACCGCGTAGCATTCTGGAACTATGTTGAGCAGGACGGTTATTTGAAGAGCCACAAAGGTCAATATGCTGAAGCTTATGCGGCACGTGCTCCTTGGGTTCACCAGTTCGACTTCCGCATCAGTGAAGACTTCGAGTTCAAAATCGGCAAGACAAAACATTGCATCGAGGTTAGTTTGGACATCATGAACATCGGTAACTTGTTGAATTCAAAGTGGGGTGTTCCAAAACGCAACTTCTTGTCAGACAGTTCAAGTTCTCGTATCTTGAAATATGAGGGACGTGATGAAAGCAATACTCCGATCTTCTCTATGTACAAACAAGACGGTGAATATGTATCACAGTCATACGACTATTACAAAGACTACAGTCAGTGCTGGAAGATGCAGTTGGGAATCCGTTACGTCTTCAATTAATCAGCTGTAAGAACTTAATTCATAATTCGAAAAGGTTGTTTTTGCTTCTGCGAAGACAACCTTTTTTTTGCGCTTCTCCTTCCGTAATATGTATACAACAAACCACAATTTATCTACCTGATTCCATCCTACTTTTCAGGAACTTTGCACCGGAAACAGTAAACAGTAACTGCAATGATAATAGAAAAGATAAAAGGTCCGGCAGACGTTAAACGCCTCTCTTTGGAAGAGATGAAGACATTGGCAGCCGAGATGCGCGACGCTTTGCTGCATAAACTAAGTGTACGTGGTGGGCATTTCGGCCCTAACTTTGGAATGGTCGAGGCCACGATAGCCCTCCATTATGTGTTCCATTCGCCCGAGGACAAGATTGTTTTTGATGTATCCCATCAAAGTTATCCCCACAAGATGCTGACGGGTAGGGCAGAAGCTTACCTCAATCCAGAGAAGTACGACGCGGTATCGGGCTATTCCGAACCGGGAGAGAGTGATCACGACCATTTCGTGATCGGCCACACCTCCACGTCGGTCAGCTTGGCAAGCGGTTTAGCCAAAGGACGCGACTTGTTGGGTGGTCGAGAGAACGTGATTGCCGTGATTGGTGACGGCTCCTTGAGCGGTGGCGAAGCCTTCGAAGGTCTTGATTTTGCCGGGGGAGAGTTGCATACGAACTTCATTATTATTGTCAACGACAACCAGATGTCGATTGCCGAAAACCATGGAGGCCTTTATAAGAGCCTGCAAGAACTGCGCGAGACGAATGGAACCTCCCCAAATAACTATTTCAAAACATTGGGCTTGGACTATTTGTATGTGGCCGATGGAAATGACTTGGAACAATTGATTGCAGCTTTCCAAGAAGTGAAAGATATTGATCATCCGATCGTGGTTCATATCAATACCTTGAAGGGAAAAGGATACAAACCGGCCGAGGAACAAAAGGAGAAATACCACTGGACCATGCCGTTTTCCCTCGAGACCGGCGAGCCAACCGCTCGGTTTGAAGGAGAAGATTATGGCGATATGACAGCGCTCCATCTGATGGATTTGATGAAGAAAGAGAAACGGGTGGTGGCTATTACGGCAGGCACTCCGACGGTTATGGGCTTTACTGCCGATCGCCGGGCGGCGGTCGGTAAGCAGTTTGTCGACGTAGGCATTGCGGAGGAGCAGGCGGTAGCGATGGCTTCAGGCATTGCCAAAGCCGGGGCCGCTCCCGTGTTTGGGGTATACAGTACCTTTATTCAGCGCACCTACGACCAGCTTTCGCAAGACTTGTGCATCAACAATAACCCCGCTACGCTGTTGGTCTTTTGGGGTTCTCTGTCGGGAATGAATGACGTGACGCACCTTTGTTTCTTCGACATACCGTTGCTGTGTAACATCCCCAATTTGGTCTATTTGGCTCCTACGACAGCCGAGGAATACTTTGCCATGATGGACTGGAGCATTCGTCAGCAGGAACACCCGGTGGCCATCCGAGTCCCCGCCTCTTGTGGCGTAAGACATACCACGGAAACGGTCGATACCGATTACAGCACACTGAACCGTTACCGTATGACCCACCGAGGATCGAGGGTAGCCATCTTGGGATTAGGCTCCTTCTATTGGTTGGGCGAGGAAGTACGTCGGGAGTTGGCGGCCAAAGGCATTGATGCCACCCTGATCAATCCGCGCTATATCACGGGCATTGATGAGCCGATGATGAATCAGTTGAAGCAAGATCATGAGCTGGTCATTACCTTGGAAGATGGCGTGCTGGATGGAGGCTTCGGAGAGAAGATAGCCCGTTTCTATGGCACGACCCCGATGAAAGTGCTGAACTTCGGTGCCAAGAAAGCCTTTGTGGATCGTTATGACGTGCCCACTTTCTTGAAAGAAAACCATCTGACAAAGGAACAGATTGCCGAAGATATCCTGAATCTCTTGTAAACTCTTTGCGATTTGAGAGAGAAAAAGAACGCTGCAGGGCGGTGAAAAAGGTGATTTTATGCTATTGGAGGCATAGAATCACCTTTTTTTATGGAGTGGAAGCTATTGTTTTTGAGCAACAAATACTATTTTTGTATCATTAATTAACTTAATTTGATTCGTATATGAAAAAGTATTTGGCAGAGATGATCGGTACTATGACGTTGGTACTGATGGGTTGCGGTAGTGCTATTTTCAATGGAGGATGTGGCACTCCGGCACAAGTTTTAATGGTAGCAGTAGCTTTCGGATTGGCTGTTGTCTCGATGGCCTACACGATTGGCGGCACTTCGGGTTGCCATATCAATCCGGCTATCACATTGGGTTGCATGTTGTCTGGACGAATCTCTTCGAAAGACGGCATTATGTATATGGTGTTCCAGGTCATTGGTGCATTGATCGGCTCGACGATCCTTTATCTCTTGACCTCCAACATCGACGCCAACTACGCCACTACGACGGGAGCGAATGCCTGTGCGGAGGGCGTGAGCGTACTCGGCGGACTTTTGGCTGAGATTGTCTTCACTTTCATTTTTGTATTGGTCGTTTTGGGTACGACGGATGCCAAGAAAGGTGCCGGCAACTTCGCAGGGTTGGCTATTGGTCTCTCGTTGATTCTGGTTCACATCGTTTGTATTCCTATCACAGGAACCTCTGTAAACCCGGCTCGTAGCATCGCTCCGGCATTGTATGAAGGAGGTGCAGCTCTGGCACAATTGTGGATCTTCATCGTAGGCCCGTTCCTTGGTGCTGCATTAAGTGCTTTGGTTTGGAAAGTGATCGAGGAGAAATGATCCGATACTTTTGGGAGAAAAAGAAAGGCTGTTGTCCGTTGGGGCAGCAGCCTTTTTTGATCCTTTTTCCGAGAAAAACGCCTATTTTGCCTTTTCGATCGTTCCTTTTCCAATTGTGCGTTGTTGAACAGCCGCTTCGCCTTTGTAACGGATCGAGCCGCTACCGACCAGATTGGCATTCAGATTGCCCGATGCGTTCACCTCTTGCAGACCACTTCCTGCCACCTTGCATTTGGCGTCGTCTACCGTGATGCCGAAAGCGTGAATATCTCCGCTGCTGAGCGTGGTGAAGCTTCCCTGTTTGGCCGAGCCGTCCTTGATGCGGATCGAGCCGCTACCGTTCATGTTGCAGCTCAGCTTGTCGGTTTTGACGGCCTCCATGACGACGTTGGCACTTTTCGCTACGTCGATATTCAGACTACCCACTTCGATACCCTTCTTGAACTGTACAAGGCTGTTGTCTGTCGCTTTCACCTCCAGCTCATCGCCTGTCAGTCGGCTGTTGACCATGAAGTTCGCATTGCTAGATATCTTCACCTTCTTCAGCCATTTCGAGTTGGTGCGGACAAGGAACTTCGTCATGGTGCCGACGTTCACTTTCTTCACAAACCCCAACGTCAAGACCCGATTGTTGATGTCGATGTCGATGTATTGGTGCAGATTCTCGTCCAGGGTGATCTCCAACGTATTCTGATCGTCCGACTGTTCGTAGTTGAAATCCATCAGGCTATTGATGCGGATCTCGTTGAAATCTTCGATCTGAATCTTCTTGGTACTCACTTTCCCATTCCCGTTGACATTGTTTACCGCCCCGCTGTTGGCGAGAAAACAGAAGAGGAATGCCAATAATAAATGCGCTCTTGTTTTCATGATCTCTTCGTTTAATAATCCTTGAATCGTTGCGGGTGCTCCTCCCGAAACGGACCTTAAAACCGTTTGGAGAGAAGCCCTTACAACATCTGAACGCAAATATAAGAAAATTATTTTACCTTGTGCACTTCACCGCCCCCTGCAGTTGAAGTTTTTGCATTTGCCGGATCACCTTTGTAGTATAAATCGCCGCCGCCGGTCACTTGACCCTTTATTGTATCCGACGCATATACTTTGGCTGTTCCGCCGCCGGCCACGTTGCATTCTACCTTTTTGATCTGCATGTCGTAGCCGAAGAGGTCGCCACCGCCTGATACGTTGAACTCTCCTTCTTCGGCAGTTCCTGCCAAGGTAACGGTACCGCCGCCCGCGATGTTCGCCTCCACTTCGGTGCATTGCAGCTTGGCAATCTTGACCGTTCCGCCACCCGATACATTCATTTCGCATTCGTGGAGTGTAACATTAGGCTCGAAGCAGAGATCGCCGCCCCCTTGGATGCTCATCTCCAGCTCATCGCCGGTTAGCGGGGAGTCGAGTATAAAGGTACCGCCCCCTTGCACCTCTACGCTTGAGAGCACTTCCGACGATCCTCTCATCTCCATCTTTGTGGGAGCAATGGCTTGGTCGGCCGTTACGCTCAGCTTACCATCCTTCACTTTCACGGCAAGCAATGGCATGATATTCTTGTCGGTGGTGATGCTTAATGTCGATGCCGCCCCCTGTTTGTAATAGAAAGTAGGCGAAGCCGCCCCATTGGTCGTACGTTTGTTGTGCGAAATGATCTGCAGCGCCTCCTTGAAACTTACGCCATAGCCGTTGCTGAATCCGCCGACCGATACCCCTTTGAAGTTGTCCACTTGAAACGATTTTGTGATCACTTCGCCGTTCCCTTTGACGACAGACGATTTATCATTGGCGAAAGAGCAAGAAACCCCGGCCATGAGGGTTACCACTGTGAGTACAAAGACCCGAAAAAGATTCATTGTTTTCATATCACTTTTTATTTTGTTGTTCTATCCTATAAGACGCAACGGGAAAATGAAAGGTTGCATTTCGAGGGCAGGAATTACAAAAAGTCGCACCATATTATGCAGATTATTTCTTATTTTTGCCCCTAATACAGAACAACAGGAATAACCAATAACAACAGAAACATGAAAGTAGGATTATTTGTGCCCTGCTATGTGGATGCCCTTTATCCCGAGGCCGGTGTCGCAACATACAAACTGCTCGTGCATTATGGCCTTGACGTTGAATATCCCGAGAAGCAGACTTGCTGCGGGCAACCGATGGCCAATGCCGGTTTTCAGAACAAATCGGAGGCCGTTGTCAACAAGTTCGAAGAGCTTTTCTCCGGCTATGACTATATCGTAGCGCCATCTGCCTCTTGTGCCGCCTATGTG
>CAVJQR010000079.1:0-2750 GCA_963651605.1 Agathobaculum sp. | reverse complement strand
GCCTATGTGAGAGTCTATTATCCCCGGATTCTTGAGGGAAAACACGCCTGTGTTTCGTCGGGAAAGATAATGGACATTGTCGAATTCTTGCACGACGTGTTGCAGGTCGACCATGTGCCCGGCCGCTTTCCTCATGTCGTCAGTGTACACAACAGTTGCCACGGCGTCCGCGAATTGGGCCTCTCGTCGCCCTCCGAGCGTAACATTCCCCCCTTCAATAAAATCATCGATTTGCTGGAAATGGTGGAAGGCATCACGATAAAGGAGCCGGAACGCAAGGACGAGTGTTGCGGTTTCGGTGGTATGTTTGCCATCGAAGAGCCGGCCGTCTCGACAAGGATGGGCGAGGACAAGATCATGCGCCACCGCGCAACGGGTGCCGAATACGTGACCGGTCCCGATTCGTCGTGCCTCATGCACATGGCCGGTATCGCCAAAAAAGAGAATATGGATATTAAATTCATTCATGTAGCACAAATTTTAGCAGCAGGACTATGAGTACAGAACATTCAAAGAGAGCCCAAGCCTTTACCGCCAACAGGGAAAAGACAACGTGGCACGACAATACCTTCTGGGCTGTGCGACAGAAGAGAGATAGCATGGCACACGGACTGCCCGAATGGGAGGAGCTGCGCCAACACGCTTCCGACATCAAGCGTCACACCATAACCCACCTGGCCGACTACATTGAGCTATTTGCCGACCAACTCGAGAGCCGCGGCGTTATCGTGCATTTCGCCCAAGATGCCCGGGAATTCAACGAGACCGTGCTCGGCATATTGAAGGAGCATAACGTCACCAAGATGGTAAAGTCGAAGAGCATGCTCACCGAAGAGTGTGAGATGAATCCCTATCTCGAGGCCAATGGTATCGATGTGGTCGAGACAGACCTCGGAGAGAGAATCATACAGTTGCTCGGACAAAAGCCCAGTCATATTGTAATGCCGGCCATCCACCTGACGCGCCAAGAGGTAGGGCGTATGTTCGAGGAGAAAGGCATCTCGAAAGAGAAGGGAAACTACGACCCGACCTACCTCACCCGCTGCGCCCGCGAGCATTTGCGCCACCAATTCATGGAGGCCGGGGCCGGCATGACCGGTTGCAACTTCGGCGTGGCTGCCACGGGCGACTGCGTTGTCTGCACCAACGAGGGAAATGCCGACATGTCCACCTCGATGCCCAAGCTGCATATCGTGGCGATGGGATTGGAAAAATTAGTGCCCGACTACCGGTCGTTGGCCGTCTTCCAGCGCTTGCTTTGCCGTTGCGGTACGGGGCAACCCACCACCACTTTCACCTCCCATTTCCGTCAGGCAAGGCCCGGCGCGGAGATGCATGTCATCCTGGTGGACAATGGGCGCAGTGATATATTGGCCGATTCCGGTCACTGGGAGACGCTCAAGTGCATGCGTTGTGGCGCCTGCATGAACACCTGCCCCGTTTATCGCCGTTCGGGCGGCTACAGTTATACCTATTTCATCCCCGGCCCGATCGGGGTGAACCTCGGCATGCTCAAGGATCCGCAGCAGTATAGCGACAATGTCTCTGCCTGCACGCTCTGCCTCTCTTGCGACAATGTCTGTCCGTCGATGGTGGCACCCGGTTCACAAATCTATGTATGGCGGCAAAGCCTCGACCGGTTGGGCAAGGCCGACCCGGTGAAGAAAGCCATGTCCAACGGCATGAAATACCTCTTCGACCGTCCGGCGCTCTATGCTACAGCCTTGCGTTTTGCGCCATTGGCCAACATCGTGCCGGAGAGCCTGAGCGGAATGGGCGGATTGAATGCGTGGGCTTATGGTCATGCCATGCCCCGGTTTGCAAAGAAATCGTTCCACCAATTGTGGAAAGAGGGAAAAGTAAAAGAGGAAAAGATATGAAAAAAGAAGAACTACTCAAGAAGCTGCGCGCCAACACGCGAGAGCAATACGATATGCCCGACATGACGATCGGTGCCATTACCTACGACGATCCCATCAAGCAGTTTGTGGAGATGACGCAGACCGTGGGCGGGAAGGTGATGGAGGTCGGGCGGAGCGAATCGATCGACGAGATCGTGCGCCGCGCCTATCCCGAAGCCCAAACATTTGCCTGCCACCTTCCGGAGCTGACCATCGCGCAAAAGAACCCCGACACAGTGGCAGAAGCACAGGATCTGAACGGCACCGATGTAGGTGTTGTGCGCGGTGAGATAGGCGTTGCCGAAAACGGTTGCATCTGGATTCCCCAAACGATGAAAGAGAAGGCCGTGCTTTTCATCTCGGAGTACCTTGTCATTCTCTTGGACAAGAGCCGGATTGTGAACAACATGCACGAAGCCTACGCCCGCTTGACGATGGACGAGAAATACAACTTCGGCACCTTCATCAGCGGCCCCTCGAAAACGGCCGACATCGAACAGGCACTGGTGATGGGGGCACAGGCCGCCCGCGGGGTGACTGTCGTCCTCGTTGGAGAATAAGTAAGGAAACCCCCGCCCGGCCGCCGGCCTGGCGGGGCCGTATAGACAATTATCGCTCTGCACTAAAACTTTTAACCAACAGTTATTGTCTTTTGAAAAAAAGTAATCCTAATCATAAAAAAAACAGCCACATCTTAAAGACTGTCAGTATATTATCAACTTATAATTTGTTTTTACCAGACAGCTGTGTTTTTATATTGTCATTTAGCTTTAGCGCTGCCATTGTCATGGCATCGAGTGTTGTTACTTTTGGCTTGGCCCAAAAGTAACCAAAAGGCCAGGGCTACGC
>CAVJQR010000078.1:0-11512 GCA_963651605.1 Agathobaculum sp. | reverse complement strand
AAGCAGGTTCAGCCCTTGATTTTTTGCCTACTTTTTGATCAAGCAAAAAGTAGGTTCTACCCAGCTGCATAAAATGCAGCTCACGCAAAAAGGGAGATGAAAAGAGAGAGACAATATAATAAAGAACAAAAAGCAAAAAGAAGAGTACTCGATGCCATGACAATGGCTTCGCTAAGACAAAAACAAAATAAAAGGACGAGAGGGGATAAATAATATGAAAGGAGGAAGGAAAATAGTTATTTTTAACAATTGGGAGAGGCGAAAACGACTTGACTTTAAACAAAACAGATTCTAACTTTGTTCTACAATCGTAACAAAACCGTAATTAATTTACCTGAAAATGAAAACAAATTTAAGTTCACAAATCACCTTGACTCGCATCCCGGCCCGCTATTATCGGCCCGCCAATGCCTACGAACATTCGGTATTAACACGCTTGGAGAAGGTACCCACTACCATTTATGAATCCATCGAAGATGGATCGGTGGCCATTGCTAACGAGATAGCCGGCCAAATCCGTGCCAAACAGCAGGCCGGGCTGCCCTATGTTCTGGCTCTTCCCGGCGGGCGTTCGCCCGAACTGGTCTATAAAGAGTGGATCCGGCTGCACGAAGCGGGACAACTCAGCTTCCGCAATGTCATCCTTTTCACCGAGTTCGAGTTTTACCCGCTGAACAAAGTGCAGGGTGTCATGGCAAAACTGAAGCGCGACCTGCTGGATCATATCGACATAGCAGCAGAGAATATCCATGCTATCGACGGGCGCACCGCCAAGGAGACACTGTTGGATTTCTGCAACAGGTACGAAGCGATGATCCAAGAGGTGGGCGGCATCGACTGCCTCCTCGCCGGAATCGGCCCGGCAAGCAACATCCTCTTCAACTCGGCCGGGACGTTGCAAAGTTCCCGTACCCGACTGGTGTTGCTCGAAGGGGCCACCCGCAAGGAGGCATCCTATACTTTTCCCTCGGACGAGAGCCTGCCGCCCGGTGTCATCACGATGGGAATCTCTACCCTGTTCAAGGCGAAACAGGTCGTATTGATGGCTTGGGGCGATGCCAAAGCCGAAGTGATTGCCCAAACCATCGAGGGACAGATCAGTGACGCCCTCCCCTCTACCTTCTTGCAGATCCATCCGAACGCGAAAATAGTGGTTGATCTGTCGGCCGCTTCCAACCTGACCCGCATCAGCCATCCGTGGCTCGTAACCCACTGCGAGTGGGACAACAAGCTGATCCGCCGGGCCATCGTATGGTTGTGCCAAAAGACGGGAAAGCCTATCTTGAAACTGACCAACAAAGATTACAGCGAAAATGGATTGGCCGAGCTGTTGGCCATCTACGGATCGGCCTATAATGTCAATATCAAAATATTCAATGACATACAACACACCATCACCGGCTGGCCCGGTGGGAAGCCGAATGCCGACGACACGGACCGTCCGGAACGGGCCGCCCCTTATCCGAAGCGCGTTGTGATCTTCAGCCCGCACCCCGATGATGATGTGATTTCCATGGGTGGCACATTCCAACGGCTATGCGTCCAGCAACACGATGTGCACGTTGCCTATCAGACGTCGGGAAATATCGCAGTGGGCGACGATGAGGTGATCCGCTATTGCGAATACTTGCGGGATGTCTCCATGAAATATATGTCGGCCGACAATCCGCTAAAAGCAAAAGCGGACGAGATCATCGACTACCTGCTCCATGGCGAACGAGACGACCATCAAGCCGAACGGCCGGATGCGTTGTTCATGCGCGGAATGATCCGGCGGGAGGAGGCGCGCCACGCCTGCCGATATACGGGAATCAAAGACGATGATCATATCCATTTTTTGGACTTGCCGTTCTATGAGACCGGCATGGTGAAGAAGAATCCAATCAGCGAAGCGGACAAGGATATCATCAAAGAGCTGTTGCAAAAGATCCGACCGCACCAGATTTTTGTGGCAGGCGACTTATCCGACCCACACGGCACCCACAAAGTGTGTCTCGATGCCATACTGGCGGCCATCGACGACCTCAAAGAAGAGGCATGGCTGCAGGATTGCCGCATTTGGATGTACCGAGGAGCGTGGGCAGAGTGGGAAATGGACCACATCGAAATGGCCGTCCCCATCTCGCCCGAAGAGCTTCGCCACAAACGGAATGCCATACTGAAGCACCAGTCGCAAGCCGAAAGTGCCCCCTTTATGGGCGACGACGAACGGCTCTTCTGGCAACGGGCCGAAGACAGAAACAGGGCAACCGCCCGGCTTTATCATCAGTTGGGGTTGGCCTCCTACGAAGCAATCGAAGCATTCGTCGAGTATAAACGGCCATAAGAACAAAGAGGTCGCCTCCCACAAAGGAAGCGACCTCTCACCAATATAACATAATCTATAGAAAGATTAGAAGATGGAATCAATTAAACAAACGGCGGAATTTCTCGAAGAACTTCTCTTTCATCGTCTTGTTCGGTTGGAAATTAGGCGAATTGTCCAAGCCGCTCAACGTATCTTTCTCGGATTGGCTCAAGCTTTCCGGAACGTAAACGCTCACATTCACCAGCAAATCGCCCGTGCCGTAGCCGTTAAGCGAAGGAAGACCCTTGTTACGCAAGCGAAGAACCTTGCCTGGTTGTGTTCCGGGGTCGATCTTCACCTTCACTTTTCCGTCGACTGTCGGCACCTCCACTGAGCCTCCCAAAGCAGCTTGTGGGAAGCTTAACAGCAAGTTGTAGACCAAGTCGTTCTCATCACGAAGCAATTCGGGATGCGGTTCTTCCTCTATCAAGATCAGCAAATCGCCATTGATGCCACCATGACGAGCCGCATTTCCTTTGCCCTTCATGGAGAGTTGCATGCCTTCTGCCACACCGGCCGGGATATTGATGGTGATCACCTCCTCATCGCGAACAATACCTTCGCCCGAGCAGTGCGGACATTTTTTGACCACAACCTTACCCTCGCCCCCACAAGTAGGACAGGTAGACTGCGTCTGCATCTGGCCCAAGATGGTATTGGCGATGCGTGTCACAACACCCGAACCCTTACAAGTGTCGCACGTCTTGTAACCGTCCGACCCTTCGGCACCCGTTCCGTTACATTGCGGACACGGAACATATTTCTTAACCTTGATCTTTTTCTCGACACCCGTTGCAATATCTTTCAAAGACATTTTGACCTTCACGCGCAGGTCAGAGCCCCGGTTCACATAGCGCGAACGTTGTCCACCGCCGCCGAAGCCACTAAAACCGCCGAAGCCACCAAAGTGACCTCCAAAAATATCGCCGAATTGCGAGAAGATATCCTCCATAGACATGCCGCCGCCGCTGAATCCGCCACCGGCACTGGAAGCACCTCCTACTCCGGCATGGCCAAACTGGTCATAACGTTGACGTTTCTGCGGGTCGCTCAAGACGTCGTAAGCCTCAGCGGCCTCCTTGAATTTCTCTTCCGCGTCCTTATCGCCCGGATTCTTGTCGGGGTGATATTGAATAGCCTTCTTACGATAGGCTTTTTTTATCTCGTCGGCTGTGGCAGTTTTCTCAACGCCCAACACCTCATAATAATCTCTTTTTGCCATTTCATGCCTCCTTTTTATTCACCAACAACGACTTTTGCATGGCGGATCACCTTATCGTTCAACGTATAACCCGTCAGAACGCAATCCAAAACCTTCCCTTTCATGTCGGGTTGTGGAGCAGGAATGGTAGCAATCGCTTCACATTGGTCCAAATCAAAAGCCTTCCCTACCACGTCGATCGCCTTCACGCTCTGACCGTTCAGGTAAGCTACGAATTTATTGTATATCAAATCGATACCATCCGCTACGGCTTGCATATCGGTTGCTTTGTGGATATTGTCCAACGCCCGTTGGAAATCGTCGACAACCGGCAACAGACCGGTCAAGGCACTCTCGCCGCCGTTTTTGATCAGATCGCTCTTTTCGCGCAACGTACGCTTCCGATAATTGTCGAACTCGGCACGAAGACGCAAATGTGCATCGTTCAATTCATTGTATTTTGCTTGCAAGGCTGACAACTCATCTGCCATTTTGTCGTTTTCAACGGCTTCATCTGACGGATTTTCCTTATCTGTCTGCAAATTTGTCTCCTCTTCTTGTACCGTACCTTCCTCTTTTTCCAAAGATTCAGCTTGTTGATCGTTAAACTGTTTCTCGCTCATATTCCATTTTTTATTTTATTCCGTATTGATTATTAGCAGATTAACATCTGCCCGGTGGAAAGAGTCTGCATCCGGTTCACCCATGTGAACCAACTCTTTTCATAGATATACCAACAAAAAGGTTGCCAAACAATGCATTACGCCAAAGCGTCTGCTACCCTATCTTCCGAAAAAAACGTCATGAACACCCCATAGTGGAAAGAATTGTTGGGGAGTGGTTGAATCATTGCCCGGCAGTTCTGAAAAAGTTTCTCGGGAGTGAACTGCAGTTTTCCCCCGAACAAACTGCAGTTTTCCCCCGAATGAACTGCGATCGGCACCGCAAAGAACTGCCGTTCGTTCGGTTATTGTTCTCTACAACGTGGGCTATTTATTTGAAATAGGCCTTCGTCCATGTATAGACCTTCGGCTCTTTTTTCAAATAAGGCTCCAATTTTTGCTGCGTTTCCTTGTCTGTATAAAGTGGCGTGGTATAGCTTTGTGTCAATGTCAACCCGTCCGGGTCCAACTTATATTGGAACATCGTCATGTCCAAACGGGATACGGATTCGAGATAAGCCACCGATGTCGTGTCAACATCCGAGCGCAAGAACCAGGAAGCATCGACCGGGGTAAAGAGATCGGCCGTGTTCAGAGGCTTCCAATCGGGTGAATAGAAAGCGATGCGGCTGTCGGCCACCGGTCCTTTCACCGTGACAATCTTGCAAATGACATAGGTATTGTTGACCAACGGAAGCAATTTCATCTCGACCGTCGTCCGCTCTGTGGATTCCAACAACAGGTAATCGGCCTTCAGCGTAACGAGTTTCGAATAGCCATTCATGCTGTTCTTCAAACGTGCCTCGTCGCCCGAGCGATACAAATCGACCAGATCTTTTCGCCAAGCATCCTCCAATTGGGGGACATAGGTATCGGGCATAGCGATAAACAGTGCTGCCATATCTTGCGCACGCAGAGAGCAAACGGCAAAAAGTAAAACAATGGGCAATAATAAGCGTTTCATATTCAATTTTATCTTGTTCCTAAATACAAAAAGACCATACCGATGAAGACCAAAACAAGGTCGATGGCTTTGCTTTTAAGATTCTTTTCATGAAAGAAAAGGGCTCCGGCTGCAAATGTAACCAAAACATTGCTTCGACGAATCATCGAGACGATAGAAATCATCGAATCGGGGTCCGTCAATGCGTAAAAGTAGACCCAATCGGCAATGCAAAGGAACACGGAGATGAAAACGATGTTCGTTCGCCACTGAAATGGAGTGGTTTCTTTCCGACGCGGATACCAAAGGAAGAGCAAGATGAAAGCCATGATGAAGCATTGGTAGACATTGAACCAAACTTGTACGGTCATAACATCCAAATCGCGCATCAAATATTTGTCGTACAAGCCACTGAGCGACCCTAAAATGACTGACATGACGGTAAAATAGATCCATTTGTCGTGCGTAAAACGGATGCCTTCTTTCTTTCCCGACAAGGAAAGCAGATAAAAAGAGGCCACGGCAAAGGCTACGCCGATCCACTGATAAAGATTGAGACGTTCACCAAAAAGAAGCATGGCACCGACCAATGTCAGCACAGGTTGCGTGGCTTTGATCGGTCCGGTAAGGGTTAACGGCAAATTCTTCAAGGCAAAATAGCCAAAAATCCACGATGAAAGCACGATCACTGCCTTGATAAAGACCGAAAAATGGACCTGCAACGAAACGTGAGGCACATAAAGAAGCGTCCCATCCAGCAGATGCGTCGTATAGGAAAGAATGACAAAAGGCAGAAACAGCAGACTGCTGATCAACGTATTGAAGAAGAGTACGGGAATAACAGCGTTGCCGTTCAATGACATCTTCTTGTTTACCTCATAACACCCCAATAGGAATGCCGATAAAAAAGCGAATAATACCCACATGGCTCGTACGATTTATGATTCATGAAGAAACAGATGATCGGGATAGCCTACATCTACCAGAAAAAGCGCATGCCCCGGCACGGAAATTCCTGCCGAACAGCGATCTTTTGCCTCGATGACACGACGCAAACCGGCAATGTCCATCTTTCCACGACCAACGTCCAAAAGGGTGCCCACAATGGCACGAACCATATTGCGCAAGAAGCGGTCTGCCTGAATGGTAAAGACCCACAAGCCGCCTTCCTGCTTCCATTCGGCATGCATGATCCGGCAATTGTTGGTTTTCACGTCGGTGTGCAACTTGCTGAAACTGGTGAAATCGATGTATTCGAAAAGGACTTTGCAAGCTTCGTTCATGCGCTCAAAGTCCAAATTGCCAAAATATCGGTAGGCCTGATCGAAACGAAACGGATCTTTCTCAAGCGTAAGATAGTATTTGTATGTGCGATAGGTAGCATCGAAACGGGCATGAGCCTCAGGGATAACCGGCACAATCTTATACAAAGCAATATCCGGCGGAAGCAATCGGTTGAGCTTGTCCGTCAAAAGAGGCAAGTTGGCTATTGGTTCTTCGGCATCAAAGTGTGCCACCATCAGACGGGCATGAACACCGGCGTCGGTTCGCCCGGCGCCAACAATCGAAGTTTTCACACGAAGGATCGTCGACAAGGCCTCTTCAATCCGTTGTTGCACCGTCATCCCATTGGGTTGAATCTGCCAACCGCAATAGTTTTTCCCGTTGTATGCCAAGTAAATAAAGTATCTGTTCACTCAATACACGAATTATTATACGGTGCAAAGGTATAAAATAGAAAGGATTCAAACAAACGAAGCCGAATATGCCATAAGCATATCCGGCTTCTATCCTGGTCGTCATCGACTTTTCCGAAGAAAAGTCAAATTACTTCTACCTTAAATTAGCCCAAGAATCCCAACAAGATACCGGCTGCAACGGCAGAACCGATAACACCTGCTACGTTCGGGCCCATAGCGTGCATCAACAAATAGTTGGTGGGGTCATATTCCAAACCGACGTTTTGAGAAATACGTGCGGCATCCGGAACGGCTGATACACCGGAGTTACCAATCAACGGGTTGATCTTGTTGCCCTCCTTCAAGAACAAGTTGAAGAACTTCACGAACAAAACGCCCGCACAAGTAGCAATTACGAATGACAATGCACCCAAACCGAAGATTTTTATAGAGTCGAGTGTCAAGAACTGTGTGGCCTGTGTAGATGCACCAACGGTAACACCCAACAACATGGTGATCACATCAATCAGCGGACCACGAGCAGTCTCTGCCAAACGACGGGTTACACCACTCTCCTTACACAAGTTTCCGAAGAACAACATTCCCAACAATGGCAGACCTGACGGAACCAAGAATGCTGTCAACAACAGACCGGCAACCGGGAAGATGATCTTCTCTGTCTGAGAAACGACTCTCGGCGGTTTCATACGGATCAAACGTTCTTTGTGGGTGGTCAACAGACGCATGAACGGAGGCTGTATGATTGGCACCAAAGCCATGTATGAATAGGCTGACACCGCAATCGCACCCATCAAGTTAGGTGCCAACTTAGATGACAAGAAGATAGCAGTCGGACCATCAGCACCACCGATGATACCGATAGCACCTGCTTGACTCGGGTCAAATCCCATCTGCAAGGCAATAATATAAGCACCGAAGATACCAAACTGAGCTGCAGCTCCTACCAACAACAATTTCGGATTGGAGATCAAGGCCGAGAAGTCGGTCATGGCTCCAATACCCAAGAAGATCAGCGGCGGATACCATCCTTGCTTCACACCTTGGTACAAGATGTTCAATACGGAACCCTCCTCATAGATACCTAACTGGAGACCGGCCTCCTTGAATGGGATGTTACCAATCAACATACCAAAGCCAATTGGGATCAAAAGCATCGGTTCAAATTCATATTTGACCGCCAAAAAGATGAACAACAAACCCACTAACAACATGATGTAGTGGCCGGGAGTTGCATTCGCAAATCCCGTGTAAGAGAGGAACACCTGGATGTTATCTGCAAGAAATTGCATGAAACTCTCCTGTGCCACTCCTGCTTGTAATAATATTGATGTTAACATATTCTTATCCGATTACGACGAGATCAGCACCTTCCAGTATTGAATCGCCCTTGTTAACCTTCACTTCTACAATCTTACCATCGCGGTCGGCATTGATAATGTTTTCCATTTTCATGGCTTCCAATACCAAGATCTTCTGACCTCTCTTGACCACGTCGCCCACTTTGCAGTCAACACTCAAGATAACACCTGGCAGCGGAGATTTAACAGCACCGGCTACGCTCGGAGTTGAAGGACGGGAAATGACCGGTTCGCCGCTCGGAGTTGTCGGAACTTGAGCCGGACGCTTCAATGTTACAACTTGCTTCTTTGCCGGTTTTTCCATTTTTACATTGTAAGGAATACCGTTCACTTCTACTTCTGCGATATCATCCACTACTGAATTGATATGCACTTTATATACATTACCATTAATGGTATATTTGAAACTTTTCATGTTTAATCGATTTTAAAAGGATAATTATTTTTTTACAGGAGTCTGACGAATACTATAAATCTTCGAACTCCACGGTGAATAACGACGTTGAACGTTACGGATTGTCAATACCGTATTTTCAATATCATGGTTGTCATCGCTCATTTCATACAATGCCATTGCAATAGCTGCAAGCACTTCTCCATTTTCCTGACCTGCTGTGGCAGGAGCAGCAACACCGGCGGCAGCTGCAGCCTTCTCGGCATTGAGCTTACTTGCACGGATAGAGAGGTTACCAATCTGCTTGAAGATCAAATAGAGAACGATCAATCCCAAGAATACAACAGCCATGGCGGTAATAGTCATACCAATACCCCACGAGTCATTCTGCTGGAAGTTTTCTACTTTCTCGTTTTTGTCCAAAGTCACATTGTTGGTACTTGGGGTCACTTTGTCCAGTATTGCCCAATCGCCTGTGCCGTCTGTTATACGACCGTAACTGACATCTGCTTTTTGACCTGCCGGAACAACGATCTCATCGATCAGCTTCACACCATCTGCATCGTACAATGCAATATAATTATCCTTATTAGGATCTAAAGAGAAATTCACATGGAAAGTTCCACGACTTGCCATATTGTCCGCCCAAAACAACGTATGCTGATAAGGTGGGATCTTTGTCAAAACATCACCCTTCGGGATCATGTATTTGCGAGGATTGCTCTTGTCGTCTGTCAAATAGCAACCTCTCAAGTCGACCGTACCGGCAGAATTGTTGTACAGTTCGATCCATGCGTGATGTTTGCCATAGTCATCAACGAAGTTATCCTCGTTGATTACCAAAACTTCATTAATTCTAACAGAAGTGGTCAACTGCGCTTTGGCTCCAAATACCGAAAGAACCATCAACAACAGCAGCACTCCGAACCTTTTATTTGCCATAATCATTTTCAATTAATAAGTTACAGAGGCAGGTTATCATGTTTCTTAGCCGGATTGCTCAACTTCTTAGTCTGCAACTGCTGCAAAGCGCGAATGATGCGGAAACGAGTATTTCTCGGTTCAATGACATCATCGATATAACCATATTGAGCTGCATTGTAAGGATTAGCAAATGCTTTCTTGTATTCTGCTTCTTTCTCTGCAGCACAAGCTTTAGGATCTTCTGAAGCAGCCACTTCTTTCGCAAAGATAATTTCGACAGCACCGCTCGGTCCCATAACGGCAATTTCAGCAGTAGGCCATGCATAGTTCATATCACCCCGCAAGTGTTTAGAACTCATGACGCAGTATGCACCACCATATGATTTACGCAAAGTAACGGTAACTTTAGGAACTGTAGCTTCACCGTAAGCATACAACAATTTAGCACCATGAAGGATAACGCCATTGTATTCCTGACCTGTACCCGGCAAGAAGCCCGGAACATCTACCAATGTTACCAATGGAATATTGAATGCATCGCAGAAACGGACGAAACGGCCGGCTTTACGAGAAGCATTACTATCCAAACAACCGGCCATTACCTTCGGCTGGTTGGCCACGATACCTACAGATTGTCCATTGAAACGGGCAAAACCGACGATGATGTTCTTTGCATAATCTGCATGAACTTCCAAGAATTCGTGGTTATCAACGATTGTTCCGATTACTTCATACATATCATATGCCTGATTAGGATTATCAGGAATGATTTCATTCAAGTAGTCATCCAGACGATCAATAGGATCAGAGCACTCTACCAACGGAGTCTCTTCCATATTGTTCTGAGGCAAATAGCTCAACAGCTGGCGGATCAATTTCAAACCATCCTCTTCTGTGTCAACTGCGAAGTGAGCCACACCTGATTTTGTTGAGTGAACACTTGCGCCACCCAACTGTTCCTGTGTAACATCCTCGCCCGTGACTGTCTTAACAACTTTCGGACCTGTCAAGAACATATAACTTGTTCCGCGAGTCATGATGTTGAAGTCTGTCAAAGCAGGAGAATAAACAGCACCACCGGCGCAAGGGCCAAAGATACCGGAGATCTGAGGAATTACACCGGATGCTAAAATATTACGTTGGAAGATTTCCGCATAACCGGCCAAAGCGTTAACGCCTTCTTGGATACGAGCTCCACCCGAATCGTTCAAACCGATAACAGGAGCTCCCATCTTCATGGCTTGGTCCATAATTTTGCAAATCTTCAAAGCCAACATTTCTGACAATGCGCCTCCAAACACCGTAAAGTCTTGGGCATAGACGTATACCAAACGTCCGTCAATTGTTCCATAGCCTGTTACGATACCGTCGCCTAAGAATTTAGTCTTGTCGATACCAAAATTAGAGCAACGGTGCTTAACGAACATATCAATTTCCTCAAAACTGCCTTCATCCAACAGCATGGAAATACGTTCGCGAGCGGTAAATTTACCTTTTTTATGCTGTGATTCAATTCTTTTCTCGCCACCACCTAAACGAGCTTGTTCACGCAAGGCGATAAGTTCCTTTACTTTTTCAAGTTGATTACTCATTGCTTTTATTAGATTTGTTGTTAGTAATGTTTTTCTTTTGAGAGTTTATATTGATTATTTCTTGCCCGGCATGCAGAGTTCTGTCAGCACACTGCAAGTTGATTTCGGATGCAAGAATGCAATATCCAAACCTTCTGCACCACGGCGAGGAGCCTTATCGATCAAGCGAACGCCCTTAGCTTCAGCATCGTTCAATGCTGTCTGTACGTCAGGAGTTGCAAAAGCGATATGGTGGATACCTTCACCTTTCTTTTCGATAAACTTAGCAATTGTACTGTCTTCGCTCGTCGGCTCCAACAATTCCAATTTGGTTTGACCGATTTTAAAGAAAGCGGTTTTAACTTTTTGATCTGCTACTTCTTCGATGCTATAGCATTTCAAACCTAAAACC
>CAVJQR010000077.1:0-11768 GCA_963651605.1 Agathobaculum sp. | reverse complement strand
CCCGATTCGCAGTTGTTGTTTGCCGGTGTATTGTTCGATTGGTTGTCGAGCAGATCCAATACGAACAACCGTTTTTCTTTCATGTTTTCAAACTCCAGCATATCGTTCTCGATCAGATAGAAAGGAATGAACACGGCCTTTCTTGCAGATGTGCCTTCCTTGGCCATCTGATATTCGTCATAGAAATAGCCGGCCATACCTTTGGCGGTCGATTCTGAGATCTCCATGGTGAGCGGTAATTCCAGAATGTTGGAATCGATATTGGTGATTACCTCTTCTGCAGACTTCCCTTCTGTCGTTCTCCAATAGGCCACCTCGGAGAAATGTGCCATGGCATAGTCCATACCACGAGTGGATTCAAAGTTTTCATAGGAAGCAACCGTTACCACATTGTCGCGAACGGTATGTCCGGAACTATCCGTGACAACGGAGTCGGAAGAAGATTTTTCGTAAGGCGAAAACTGCAGCGTCTCTGTATCAAAGATGAATCCCGGCATATTATCCAGCACTTTCTTGTACATGGCCTTGATACGCTTGGCGGTATCTTTTGTTTGTGCGATAATGACAGAATACCATCCTTCCAACACAAATAGCTGGATCCACGCCATATAGAGCTGCACCAGTGTTGACCCTCCCCATTGGCGGGCCTTGAGAAGAATAATGCGGATAGGGACATGTGCCAGCCTCATCTCTTCCAATATGTCAAGCACATAGCGTTGCGGGTGATTCAGCATGAAGTATACCATGTGTCCGTCTTTCTTGGACTTGATTTTGAATACGGTAGCGAAAGCGAATGCCGGATCACGGGAGACTCTTGCCTTGAACAGTTCGTTGACAACATCGGTGTCAGAGATATCGCCTTCCTCGAGCGAGTTGTTGAACTCCCGGACGTAAGCCTCAACGGATCCGGCTTTGATGACCGACTGATATAGGCCGTTGTTGTATACTTCGTCAGTCAGCCATTGTGTCTTTATCGGATAGTCCGGTATGGTTACTTCGTGGGTATGCCCTTTCATTCCGCGTCCGGTAATCTGGTCGTGGGTGCCAAAGATTTCAGACAACCGTCTGTCATTCTCTTGCAGTATTGCTTCAATTTCCGGAGTGAACGCCAACTTCTTGTAACCATCCATATATGATAAATGCTATAAAAAATGACAACAAATGGATCTTCCAATTGACACATGAAACCAATACCATGACCATATTGCATAACACCAACCGTAATGGATTCATGTGGAAAGAAAAATATTTCCGCGCATAACATGCAAAGATGAATCCAGACAATCCGCATGTCGGTACACCGAGCGAGGCTATTGGCAGATACGATGCTGCAACAGTAGCCACGTATGCAACAATGCAGGTTTTTACCCTTGGCTTGAATTGGAACAGAGCTATCAGGTTCGCCAGAAGATGAAAAATATTGGCATGCGAAAACGAGTAGAACATATGTTCGAACAAAGAAGAATCCGGACCGAATCCGAATTGCTTGCGGGTGAATGCAGCGAATATACATGCTACGGCAATGCACACCGATGGAATATATGCCATAAATTTACCGTCCATGTCTTTTTTCTTTGTTGAATCGTTGGATGATTGCCAGGGCCCGTGAGAACGATATATAAAACTCCGGTGCTTCCTGGTTGACGGCAAAGGAGGTGATAAAGAAAACAGAATTGTCGCGGAACTCTCTTTTGCACTCGAGTTTTTGGTAAATCTTGTAAATGTCATTGATCATTTTGTCACGTATCGAACGAGTACCTGTTCTGACTACACCTTTGCGGAGGAGGAGGATTCCCCTATATGCTTGCAGTGTGGATATCCAAAATCGGGATGCTGTCGACTTGACCGCAACCTGTATCGCTTCCTTGTGTGATTTCACATCCTTACGTGCCAATGCTTTTTTATATGCAGCATATAGCTCCCGATCCCGTTCGGGAATATAATCAATGCCAGTACCCATAAAGAACATTTGTTTAAGGCAAAGATAATAAATAGATTAACATCTTTGGGCGTGTACTTCGGGAGGCAAGCGTAGATAATAATCAAAATAACAAAAACGCTTATATAAAAAGTTTTTTTTTGCCCTAAATTAAAATCGAACAAAGATGGCAGATAAATCGAACAAAGAGAAATTCAGAGAGCGTTTTCAACAGCGCAATCCGGAATTGAATATGGACGACGAGGATTCCTACTATGCTTCAGCCAACAATTTGATGGATGAGTATGAAGGATACGAAACGTCTTCCCGGAATATGCGGGAGCGTCTGGAAAAGAGTCCGGCATTGGCCGAGATGCTTGTTGCAGCGAGTAACCAAGACGACTTTGATCCGGTGATTTGGATGGTAGAGAACAAAGGCTTGGATTTGGAAGCTCTTTCGTCAGACGAAAAGTATTCGGAAAAATTGGCGGAGGCACACAACAAGTATCTCGAAAAGATGGCCCGACAGGACGAGATCGAACGTCAGATGAAAGAGAACATGCCGAAGAGTGTGGATGCTATCCGCGCCAAGGCCCAGGAACTTGGAATGACAGACGACCAGGCCGAAGAGGTTATCAAAAAGATGTACCAGGTAATGGACGACTTGATCGTCGGCAAACTGGATCCGGCTATTTTCGAAATGATGGCAAAGGGCGGTACACATGACAAGGATGTGGCCGAAGCAAGAGACGAAGGTGTTGCAGAGGGACTTTCCAAGAATGTGAAAGATAAATTGCGCAGCTTTGAAGGCCGTGCAGAAATGCCGAGAGGCCGACAGATGGCAAGACCTGAACGCAGACCTGAACGGGCAGAGGAGAATCCATTCATCTGATAAGTGGACAAATGAATTATTAATATTTTAAAAAGATCATTATGAAGCAGTATTTTAAATTTGTAGAGATTGTTAAATTCTGCCTTATGGCAGTTGGAGCTTTCTTTGGCGGCGGCATGGCTATGGCAGGTGTTGCAGTCGGCGAGAACGGCAGCGATACAGATCCTAACGATGGCACGCCATTGGAAGGTGCCACTCCGGACAACCCCGGCAAAGGTCTTGACCAGCAAGGCCACGCGGCAACCGGCTCGTCTGTAACTCAGCAGGGACTGGAAGATAATCGTGTTGAAGACTACGTCAGCCGATTTCAGTCGTTCAAGTATCCGATGCATACGGACTTCCTCCGCATGGCACAACAGATCAAAGTCAACACAAAAGAGCCTTCACATTACAGCATTGGTGAGGCTTTGATGGAGTGCAAAACAAAATCGGCTTTGACCAATACGAGCAAGGACGAAAGTGCGATCTTGCCTTTGTTCAAGAACGACTACAAGTTGTTTGCCGAGTGCGCTACTGTTTTGTTGCCGGATGTAGACGGTTACGATGCTGCAGGCAACAAGGACGGTTCTCCATTGATGTTGTATGTTGAAAGCGCAGACAAGACCAACGGTGTATCAGTTGTTGCAATCAACGGTCCGTTGAACAACAACATCATGTATGTTCCGGATATTCCGGCTGATTCGAAGTGCTTGATCATGGCACCGGCAATGAGCGAAAGTGAAATCGAGATTGCTCCGGATGCAGCATATCCGACGGAAGAGATTGCCTACTTGCAGAAGAAAGTTTGTGCTATCACTTGGACTGAATTCTTCGAACGCATCAACAAACGCGCAAGCTGGAACGTTAGCGATATCAAAGGTTGGATCTTGGCCAACTTCCGCAAACGTTGTACACGTTCTATGTTGATGGGTGTCGGCAGCAAGTTCACCAAGACCAACAAGAAGACCGGTACGGAACATGTATACACGCAGAAAGGTGTATTGCGCCAGTTGCGTTTGGGCTACCAGATTCCATCTACGGGTATGGAAGTTCCTGATTTGATTGCCATCACCAAGATGTTGGGCGGCAAGTTTGCTACAACTGACGAAAGCGAAGCATACGTATCTCCGACATTCATGGAGAACTTGTTGAACATGGACTTTTCGAAGTACCGCGATGTAACCATTTCTCAGGAACAATCCGGTGATTTGGATCTGCGGTTCTTCACATTCAAGACACCGTTCCACAAGTTGGTATTCAAGATCGAGCATGCTTTGGAGGACGTAGGTTTCGATGATGCTGCCATCATCTTTCCGATGAGCACGGCAAAACGTTACTACTACGAAAAGGGCAAGACTATCTCAGTAGACCACGAAAAGGGCGAAGGAGGCGAAGTACGCGAAGCGAAATCCCAGTACTATGTACAGGATGACTGCTTGATGTTGACCGGCTACAACTCCATGTTGGTTGCAAAGGATTTGTCAATCGGAGGATATGCCAAGTTCGCAGCTTCCATTACCAGTGTAACTTCTGTTCCTACAGACGGATTGACAGAGGGTGCAATGTATTACTTGACTACGGCTGACGGCGAATACGGGCCTGGCTTGTACAAGGTAGTTGGTGGTAAACTTGAACCATACAAGGGCGAGATCATCGCTGACTGATGATAATTATTTAGTTTCAAAACGGGCTTCCTACATCGGGAAGCCCTATTTATAAATCCAAGAAATAAGTTATGGCAGTAAAAGTATACGAGTTGCAACGCGGTATGGACGCAGGTATTATCTACACGACCTATTGCGGTGTATCGGTAAAGGTGGAATTCAAAAATGGCAACCATCTTAACGGCATTCATGCTTCCGTTTCGACCAACAGCAAGTTTGTTCAGGATGCCATCGAACAGGACCACCGTTACGGGACATTGTTCAAGTTGGCAAGAGTGATAGACAACACGCCGACTGCTACAGAGGAGGAGCCGGCAAAGGTTGAGAAATCTACGACCCAGAAAAGCAAACGCCGCACACAGGCGGAAATCGATGCGGCCAAAGGAAAGAAAGCCACAACAGACGGAACAACAGCGGTCGAAGAGGTGAAGAGCATCAACGACGCAATCGAATATTTCTCGAAGAAGGGCGAGTCTGTAGAGAGTGACACCAAGATCGAAGAGCTGAAAGAGAAGTATAACGTATCGTTTCCAAATCTGAAACAATGAATATCAAGGTCAGCAAAATAATAGAAAAAGTGAAGATCTGCATTGACGAGATCGGACTCAACGATGCAGAGTTTGTCGGCACACAGGACAACCAGGAGATGGACACGATCATCAGAAGCAAGATTGCCGAAGCTGTTCGTTTCATCAAAGGGAATGCCGATTGGGCATACATAGAACCGGATACCGTTATAACAAGCGGGACGATAAGTGGAAAGGTCGGTGACAACCAAGTTGTAAGTGTAACTCTTCCGTCCAATTACTTGCGTTTGTGTTATGCTCGCTTATCTTCATGGCCTCTATATTTGAGTGACCCGATTTATTGGAACGACAAGGAATACGCAACGCTATGCGACCAATATGCCACCGGGACATGGGAACGTCCTAAGTTGTCTCTCGTCATGAAACCGGGAAAAGTATTGGAGCTTTATTCGGCCAAAGGAGCATCGGATAAGATCGAAGTTGGTATTCTTACCGATCTAAGCAACAACGACCTTACCACAGAGGATAACATTTCGATACCGACAAAGTTGGAGCCGGCTCTTATCTATTATATTGCCGGATTGACTTTGCTTACATATAGGGACAGTCATGCGGACAACATGTTCAACCAGGCGTTGCTTCTGATGGGAGCGAGCCAGAGTAGCACAACTGCCAGCTCAGAATAACAATCAAATAAAAAGATAATCATGGTATATATATACAAGGACAGAATCGTCAGAGTAGAATGGACGATATTCAAAGGGTCCAGTCCGGTAAAGGAGAATTTCTCTCGTGCTTTGGTTAAGGCATTCCTGATTGGAGCCAAGGAGAAGTATCTGGTAGACGTGACCGCCGAAGACGGGACGTTGACAATGGAACTTCCACAAGATCTGCCGGAAGGGTCCTACGACATTGAGGCTATATGGACGAAGAATCACAATCGTCCGTTCGACAACTATTCCATTAGTCGGGCAAGAAAAGACGACTTGTTCTCTATTACCGAGTATGAGGAAGAAGCAACAACCGTTGGCGATGGAGCAGTCGTACTGAAGGTTCGCAGTTCTGTTGCAACCTATGGTTATGATGGATTGTCTGCTTATGAGATTGCAGTATTGAGAGGTGACTTTTACGGTACCGAAGGCGAGTGGCTGGAGCTGATCATGAGAAGCGGCGGCACAGGTGGTGACGGCGTTTTTGATGTGAGAATCAGTAGCCACGACACATGGGTTGTAAACGGAAAGGACACCGGAAAGACTTCGCGTGGTACTGCCGGCAAAGACGGTGAGAAAGGCGAAAAGGGTGACAAAGGAGATAAGGGAGATAAGGGAGATCAGGGTCCGCAAGGTCCGGTCGGAGAGACCGGTGCCAAAGGTGAATCCGCTTTGTCTTCGTTGACCGTATTCGTTTACCAATCGTCAGAGACCAAGCCGAACAAGCCGGTTGGTGGATATTGGGATTCGAAGGCCAATACGGTTACTTATCCAAGCGGATGGTTGGCAAGTTCGGACGGACTCGATGCCCCGATATGGATGTCCAATGGAGCATTCGATGAAAGCGGCACATTGGCCCGCGATTGGAGTATACCTATTCGCATAACCGGTGAAGACGGACAGGCCGGTGCTGATGGTGTAAATTTGGAGTTTATCTACAAGCTGACTCAGACTGCAGACGAGACACCGGCGAATCCGATTGACAACAAGGTAACCGGAGAGGTTCCGTCGGGATGGACGGATCATCCTACGGGTATCAGTTCCACCTACAAGGTAGAATGGGTTAGTACACGTTCTATGGTAGACGGTTCCTGGGGGAGCTGGAGTACTCCTGCTATTTGGAGCAAATGGGGCGAGAATGGTATAGACGGTGATGGTGTGGAATATATCTATTGCCTTACCAATTCTTCGACTGCCCCAATCAAACCGGTAGCACCGGGTTCCGGTGATGAGAGTTACCCGGCAGGATGGACAGACGATCCTTCAGGAGTGAACTCGGTATTTCAATGGGAGTGGGTTTCCCAACGAAAGAAAAAGAATTCGGTATGGGGTGAATACAGCACACCGGCATTGTGGGCCAAGTATGGCGAGACAGGACATAGCGGCAATAGCGTATTGACTCGATACACAAAGACAAGCGGTCCTACTGTAAAACCGACATTTGACGATGACAATATCAATCCGGGTGACGAATGGAGTGAAACGGTTCCTTCGTATTCGGGTGACGAGGTTGTGTGGGGTATTCAAGCAACCGTGAACTATCTCGGCGAACTGGTAAGCGTATGGACAGGACCCTATTTGGTTACCGGTATCAATGCGCCCGCAGCCGACTATAAGACATTTTTTTACAAACAAGACACGTCTCTTCCGGATGTGCCTACCTTTACGGATCCTGACAATCCGACAGACGGATGGATGGACTATCCGACCACTGCCGATGCCGGCAAGTATTGGTATCAGTGTGTCGGTGATGTAGACGGCCCAACCAATACAATCACCAAGTGGAGTGCGGTAGTGCGTATCACCGGATCAGACGGTAAGGATGGCAATGGCCGTTATGGTGTGTTCATGTTCAAGGTCGCAGAAGAGGGCGTGACTCCTACTGTCGACAAGACAGAGCGCAATCCGGAAGACTGGAGTGAGACACCTCCGACCAAGTCGGATACACAAGTCATGTGGATGATCACTGCCACTATTACAGACGATACATTTTCCGGATGGAGTGATCCGGTCCGTATCTCCGGTGAAAAAGGGGAGCAGGGTGAAAAAGGTGATACCGGCGACAAAGGAGAAGCCGGGTCATCCTATAAGATATGGTACTTGTTGGGTGACCGTTCTGTTACCGATTCATCGGCAAGCACATTGAATTTGGTGTATGAGCGCATAAAAGATATGGCCGACTTGAATGTCGGTGTTCGTAAGGACGTAGCGATTGCAGTTGCCAAGCTCGTTTACCCGGTTACCGAAATGACGGATGAAGAGATATGGGCTTATCTTGAAGCAAATCCGATCTACAAGGCTTCCGTCTATCTGTCTGATACGGTGTACACTTCGCTTCTTGAAGCCATAAAGGACAATTCCAACTTGTATATAGCTGCAACCCAGGCACCGATTACAACCGGAAGCTACGGTGAAATGAAGTTCGATGGAGTAACCGAGTGGCCGGCATTTTTTGTTGTGTCCGGCATCAAAGGCGAGGACGGTAAAGATGGAGAAAAAGGCGAGGATGGTGTTGGTATTAGTTCTGTTGTCAATTATTATGCGTTGTCGAGCAGTGCGGATACAGAGCCGGCAACTTGGACGACGGATGTACCGACTATATCTCAAGGTATGCCGTACCTTTGGGGATACGAGGAAACGACCATGAGTGACGGATCTGTACATGTTACGTCCAAACGCATATTGAGTATATATGCGGAAAATGGTATCAGTGTCACAGATGTAAAGAACTATTACGCGGTATCGTCTTCTGATACGGAAGCTCCTACAGATGGCTGGTCTGACACACCACAAAGCATGTCTGCCAACAATCGTTACCTTTGGAACTACGAAGAGACCATTCTTTCCGATGGTACGAAGAAAACGACGGCCAAACGACTTATCGGCGTATATGGGGACACCGGCATCAGCGTCAAGGAAAGAAATACATATTATCTCGCTACGTCAAAGAATAGCGGTGTGACGGTAGCCGACAATGGCTGGACGGTAGCCGTACCGACAATGGACAGCGAGAACTGTTATCTGTGGACATACGAAGAGATTGTATACTCGACCGAGAAAACAGAAATAGTCGGTCCGGTGATGATCGGATCGTTGGGTGGAGATGGACGAGGTGTTAGCAGCATAAAGCATCTTTATGCGGTATCTTCATCTTCTTCCACTGTCCCGTCAGCTTCCGATTTCACGGAAGAGCCTCAAGAGATGACGGCAGACAAGCGTTATTTATGGAACAAGGTACAGATAACCTATACGGACAATACGGTTGTTGAGAACACAGCCCAGGTGGTAGGAACCTATTCTGTGGACGGTGTCGGTATTGCTTCAATCACGGAATACTACATGGCATCATCTGCAAGTTCGGGAATCACAACTTCCAATACGGCATGGAAGACGACCGTTCAGGCGACAAGCAAGACGGCTCGCTACTTGTGGAACTACGAGAAGATCACCTACACGGACAACACGGTATACTTGTCAACTCCGTGCGTAATCGGCATGTACTCTGCCGATGGCAAAGGCATCAAGAGTATTACCGAATACTATCTTGCTTCGGCCTATGTATCCGGCATCACTACAAGCAATTCAGAGTGGAGGACAACCATTCCGACTGTTACAGATGAGAAGAAGTACTTGTGGAATTATGAGGTGATCGAATACACAGACGGTTCGACTCCTTACACCTCTACTCCGGTCATCATTGGCACGAAGGGCGAGAAAGGCGAACAGGGAGCCAAAGGCGATAAAGGCGACAAGGGAGATAAGGGCGATCAAGGTGCAACAGGAGAAACCGGTCCGGGTCTCAACTATCAAGGCGAATGGGATAAATATACAACATACATCTGGACGACTACCGCCAACGGTAACGTCCGTCCGGTAGTAAAGGGGTCGGATGGAAAGTACTATATGATCAACTCTGCCAAGAAAGGTCAATCGGTCTATGGATATAATCCTACGACCTATTATACAACCACCGACGGAAGCACCGCCACAAATGCCTACTGGGTGCGATTCGCTGATTCATTCGAGTCGATTGCTACCGGATTGTTGTTTGCGGAAAAAGCGACTATAGCCGATTGGGATTTCTACAACGACAGGATCGAATCCCTTGGTGGCAATGTGTTGCTCAATGGCAATAAGGGTGCCGCTATACCGTTGGCTATTGGTACAGGGGCCGCAACATCTCCGTCTTCGGCGGTATTCAGAGTTACCAGCGCAGGAAAGATGTATGCTACCGGAGCAGAGCTAAGCGGTTCTATCACGTCAACAACCGGTAAGATAGGTGGTTTGTATATAGGCGAAAGGATATTACAAAACACGCTTAATGCGGCAACTCCGACAAGCAGCAATATCCAGGCGATGACTCTCGGTATACACAGTGTTACCGGGAACAATGTCAACAAGTGGTATGTCGAGTCGGATAATGCTGCATATATGCAATACATTTATGCTTATCAGAAATATGGACTTCAGATAGTCTCTCCTGCCGATGGTGGGACGGCATTGCATATAGCGGCCAGCAACAAGGCAAACGGTATCGTTGTATCCGCTACTGATACAACAGGTGTTGGATATGCCATTCAGTCGACCGGTGCTCTTTATATGGTTCCCGGTTATTGTCCGTTCACTATTCCCGGAATATTGGGCATTTATTATGTGAGCGGTTTAACCGGTACAATTTCAGCGTCTCGCCAATTTGGTGGATCGGCAACAATTACCACAATTAAAAGAACAAGTACAGGATCCTATACTGTAGCTTATACCAATCCCGGTGGAGGAAGTGTTTATCCCGTTGTCATTCCGAATGAGATGATTGGCAGTAAACCTATTGCACAAGTATGTGTAACAAACCACACAAGCAGTTCGTTTATCATAAAATCTTATTCAACGGAGGACAACTCGTTAGTATCGAGAGATTTTTCTTCAGGAGTTATAATTTTGTTTGGTAAAAACGGAACTACAGCAAATAAAGCGTGATATGAGTAAACTGGCAATTAATAAATACGGAGTGTTTGCAGCTACGGAAGATTGGTTGCAAACGATCAAGGATAAGATCGTGACAAGTATCGATGATTTGGGCGATGAAAATTATATCATCTTGACGGACGAACAACAAGAAGCATGGGAATCGCAGGAGCATGATATCGAATACACGAGTGAGCAAATCTTCAACATGTCCTACCCTACTGCAGCGGATGTGTTGGCTCGCAAGATAGAGGAAGTCCGTGAGACAAGACGCAAGTTATACAAAACTGAATCCGATCCTCTGTATGTCGAATACCAAAAAGAATTGGCATTGGGAAATACGGAGAAAGCGGAAGAGGTCAAGGCTGAATGGCTTGCCAAGGCGAAAGAGATAGAGGATTCCAATCCTTATCCAACGGAGTAAGTAATTATATCTGACGAGAGGAGGCGCAAGCTCTCCTCTCAGAGGATTAAAAACGACAGCATATGACGGACACAGATTGGGGTACGACATACAAGATGAACCTGCACATAAGCGGGTTACCCGGTACAATGGACGATGTGAATTTCACTTGCCGATTTTTCACGATGGGCAAAGGGAGTGTTCTCGTTCATAAGCGTGATATGGTTCGTGTTGACTCGGATAACTATATAGCGGTGGTGGACAGTAAACCGATGGGTCCCGGCATCATCAAGGTGCAGACGACCGTCAAGATACCGGACTTGGACTGCAAGGATGGTTACCGGGTTGAGATGTATACGGAGAACACCGGCATAAGGGTAAAATGACATGGGGTGTATCACGACACATACTACGAGGATAGGCGGCATTTGGACAACGACCTGCTTGGTTCAAACCGGCGATGTGGCGAAAGACGGCATCCGGACTTCATCCAGGAGGATAGGCGGATCTCTTTCGTTTACGGTATCGCTCGTTTGCACAGTGGGCAAACCTTATCTTCGCGTGACTCCTACGGAGATGGTGTGGGTAACAGAAGAAATGCCGGCATCATACAGAGTTGAATCAAACACTAATTGGAAAATACAATAAAACAATAGGATATGGCAAAAGCATCATGGTTGAATGTGAACCCTGCAACGGGTTCGGGGAACAAG
>CAVJQR010000076.1:0-11952 GCA_963651605.1 Agathobaculum sp. | reverse complement strand
TTATGATTTACACGAAAACGCCTTTTACCTCAAAGATGCTTCTCTCTTTGCTGATGGCGGGCTCAATCAGTGGAGCCTATGCAGAATCAAGCGTGAGCAATTTGAAAGGTAGTTTGCCTGTAATAAACCAGAATGATGGCACGGTTACAGGTGTGGTGACAGATGAAATGGGTCCGGTTGTTGGAGCCTCAGTAGTGGTTAAAGGGACGACCAACGGAACAGTAACTGACATGGATGGTAAATTCTCAATTCCGGGAGTAAAGAAAGGAGCGATCCTTCAGATCTCTTATGTCGGTTACACGACTCAAGAAATTGCATGGAGTGGTCGCGGCGCACTTAATGTTCAGTTGCAAAGTGACTCTCAAGACTTGGATGAAGTGGTAGTCGTAGCCTATGGTACAACGAAGAAATCTTCGTTTACAGGTTCTGCCAGCGTAGTAAAATCAGATCAGATCGAGAAGATTTCAGGTACAGGCTTCGCTGAAGCATTGCAGGGTATGAGTGCCGGCGTAAACGTAACGAACAATGAAGGTAACCCGGGTGGTGAGACTCGTATTCAGATCCGTGGTATCAGTTCAATGTCAGGTCAGACTTCTCCGCTGATTATTGTCGACGGTATGCCTTACGATGGTAGTTTGAATACCATCGCTCCGACCGATATCGAATCAATGACTGTATTGAAAGATGCCGCAGCTGCTTCTTTGTATGGTTCACGTGCTGCCAATGGTGTCGTTGTGGTAACGACAAAGAAAGGTAAAGCAGGCAAGCCGACCATCAACTTCCGCGGCGCTTGGGGATCATCAGACAATGCTGTGAAGAACCCGGTTAAGGCTTCTCCTTATCAGCAATTGACCAATACATGGCAGGCTATCTACAACGATAAATATTATTTGGAAGGAATGGATTCACAAGCTGCCGGCGATTATGCTTCGCAGACGGTATTGGGCCATATGGTTAACCCGCGTGTCAACTCACAGGGCGAGACGGTTTACGTCACTCCGTTCAAGTGGACAGGCGATGCTTCCAACTATGTATTGCACGATGGCAATGGTAACTGCTATGTTAATCCGAATCTGGAAATGGTATGGGACGAGAGCGACTACGACTGGTATGGAGCTGTTTTCTCTCACAAGCTTCGTCAAGACTACGGAATCGACTTGAGCGGTGCTACTGAAAATGGCAAGACACAATACTTTACATCTCTTTCTTACTTGGATGATAAAGGTTATGCTAACCAACAGTACTACAAACGTTATGCATTCCGTGCCAATGTGACCAGCGAAGTAACGAAGTGGTTGCAAATGGGTGGTAGCTTGGCTTACTCTTACTATCGTCAGAACAATTCGGGTGCGAACCGTGCGTTGGTATTCTCTAACACATTGAACTCTCCGTACTTGCGTAACGAAGACAATACAGACTGGTATTATTCTCAGAAAACGGGCAAGCGTATCTACGACTTTGCCGAGAACAGTGCCAACTTCTTCGGTATCCACGTTTTGAACAATGGCGGTGACTATTGGAACAACCCGAACGATGAGAACTTCGAATGTTATGATGGTAACATGGTAACGGCTCACTATTTCGCAGATTTCAAATTGCCGTTCGACTTGAAATTCAAGACCGCTGTCAACTTGGATGATATCACCAAGAACCAATATTCATACGATTCTGCCATCCACGGTGAGGGTCAGATGCAACCTTATGGTGTGACTGTCAAGACTACCGGCGGTTCGGCTACTCGTGCCAACTGGAGAACTACTTCATTGACTTGGAACAACGTCTTGAACTGGGACAAAACATTTGGCGACAATACTTTCAACGTGATGTTGGGTCATGAGTTGTATTCTTACAACAAGACTTACAGCTATGCCTATGGTGAGGGTATCATGCAGATGGATCAATACGAATTGTCTTCAACGACAAACAACTGGTCCACAAGCTCTTGGAGAAATCGTTACACCTTGTTGTCATTCTTCGGTAAGATCGACTACAACTATATGAACAAGTATTACCTTTCAGCTTCTATCCGTCGTGATGGTTCGTCTCGTTTCCACCCGGATAGCCGTTGGGGTAACTTCTTCTCAGTAGGTGCTTCTTGGCGTATTTCTAAAGAAAAATTCTTGGAAGATCAGAAATGGATTGACAACTTGTCATTGCGTGGTAGCTACGGTACATCAGGTAACGATAAATTGATTCCGCGTAATACAAGCAGCGGTTATACGTCAGCCGACTCTGAAATTTTGTATGCTTACCAAGGTTATTACACCAGCGATCCGTTGTATGGACAGGCCGGTTACAAACCAAGCACGGTGGCTACGCCGAACTTGAAATGGGAAAAGAACGAACAGTATAACGTTGCGTTAGACTTCTCTTTTTGGAATCGCTTGAACGGTACGATTGAGTTCTATACTCGTAATTCAAAAGACTTGTTGTATTACAAGCAACTTCCGTTGTCAGCTCAGGCCGGTGACGCTACCGGTTACAACACGAACTTAGGTAATATCCGCAACCGTGGTGTTGAAATCACCTTGGGTGCTACAGCTATCCAGACAAAAGACTTCCAATGGAACATCGATTTCAACCTTTCTACTTTGAAGAATGAGGTAACCTACTTGCCGGATGGTGCTTACACTTATGCAAGCCGTGGCGCTGGTTACAAATTGGATGAGGGTCACTCTTTGTTCGAATTCTACATGGTGAAGAATGCCGGTGTCAACCCTGAAAATGGTAACATGCGTTATTGGGTTCGCGACGGCGAAGGCGGTTGGAAGACTACCGAGAAATATTCAGACGTAACAGTCGACGATTATCAGTGGTGCGGTACGGCCATTCCTACTGTGTTCGGTTCTTTGACTAACACTTTCAAATATCGTGACTTCGACTTGTCATTTATGTGGTATGCTTCCTTCGGTTCTTACATGTGGGACTACCAGTATTTGGAACGTACGACTGTCCGTGACGGTGTAGGTATTATTCAGGACTTGGTAGAAGGCAAGGTTTGGCAGAAGCCGGGTGATAACGCAGAATTCCCACGTTGGTCTGCTTCGAACTATAGCGACACTCGTCGTAACTCCGACTTCTATTTGTTCAAGAATGATTTCTGGCGTTTGAGAAACTTGACATTCGGTTATACTTTGCCTCGTCAGTTGACTCGTAAGGTGGGTATTTCAAATGCACGTGTTTATTTGTCAGGCGACAACTTGTGGACATTGGGCGCAGCTGCTAAACGTCACACTGAACCGGAAACCGGTTTGACGGGTAACAACTATAACGGTAACGCCGATACCGATAATGGTGTACAAGGTTCAAGACGAGTATATATGGCAGGTATTCAAGTTACATTCTAAAGTATAAAAAACAGATATGAAAAAGATATATAGAACAGTAAAATATGTAGCAGTTGCTCTTCTTGCCATGTCGTTGACCAACTGTAATGACGACTTGACGACCCGCTCTTCGGTCGATGTGGACCAAGACGTTGTTTTGTCAAGTACAACCGGATTGAATATGGCATTGCGCTCGGCATATCACTATGCGTTGATGGGCGACAATGCTTCATCAAGCCAGAATGATATTTGCTATGCCGGTGTTGCCGGCTTGGCTACTTGGTTTGATGCTGCCGGCGAAGATATCGTTTGCTTCAAAAACTATGGCGGTTCACAAGAAGATGCCAACTATTTCGCTCCTGACCGTACCCGCTCGAATGGTTCGTATTCAAAGCGTATTTGGAGCAACTTCTACAAGATCATCAACCAGTGTAATACCATCATTGATGCATTGCCTAATGCAACCGGTACGGATGCCGAGAAGCAAGAGATCAAAGGTCAGGCTTTGACATTGCGCGGATTGAGCTATTTCATATTGTTGACAACTTATCAGCAGACTTATGCCATCGCTAAAGACAAGCGTGGTGTGATCTTGCGTACCAGTTCTTCCGATCCTACTTCAATGTCTTTCTCTACTGTAGAAGAAGGTTATCAGCAAGTTGTCTTTGACTTGCAGCAGGGCGCTTCGCTGTTGGCTTCATTCGATCGTACAGAGAAATGGCAAGTGAATGCGGATGTTGCAAACGGTTATCTGGCTCGTGTTTATCAAGTGATGAACGATTGGAGCAACGCTTATACAGCGGCCAAGTCGGTTTATGACAAATACTCTACATTGATGAGCAAAGAGCAGTGGACAAGTGGTTTCGACAACATGATTACTGACAACAACCCTGAGCTGATTTGGGCGGTGAACTATACGGAAGTTTCAAATATCAGTTCAAATACAATCTTCAACTTGTGGTATAACCAAGACCCGAGCTACGGTGAAGGTATGACACAAGGCCCGATCTATAGCTTCATCAACTTCTTCGTTGATCAGAAGTATGTGGACTTGTTTGATGATACCGACTATCGTGGTTCGAAATGTACGAAGACAGCAGGTGTAACGGACGAAGACGAGAAGCCGGTTATGTTCTGGCACCGTACAAACAATGGCGATGTTGAAGTAAAAGCCAAATGGGCTTGCAACAAATTCAAGTACTACGGCGCTTCAAATGGTGCTCCTCAGGGCAAGACTTATCCTGAAGTTTCTTTGATGCGTAGCTCTGAAATGTTGCTGATCATGGCTGAAGCCGAGGCCAACTTGGGCAAGACTGCCGAGGCTTTGGCCGACTTGCATAAATTGCAGAACGCTCGTGAGGTATCAAAGGTAACCACTACAACAGCCAAGGATGCTCTCCTCGAAGAGATTTATGTTGAACGTCGCAAGGAGTTGCTGGGCGAAGGTGTAACAGGAACATACGATTTGCTTCGTTTGCAGAAGCCGTTGGTTCGCTATGCCGCTTCATCAACCAATCCGGCAGGCCACTTCTCTTACGCCATGTTGTATTTGGATGGTTATAATGGAGCTGATGCTCAGCCAATCGGTCGCTTGGAATCAAATGACTACCGCTTCATCAATCAGATTCCTGAATTGGAATTGACCAACAATGATGCTATCAGCCAGTCTGATCAGAATCCGTTTAGCGGTCAATAATCGCGGCAAGTTATAAACGTGCTATATATAGAAGGGCCTGTTCTTCGGAATGGACCCTTCTTTCGTATGTAAACGTCTTGTTATAAAGAGGCTATGCTTGCTGAAAAAACATAGATGTTTTCAAGGAAAAATACGGGAGTTTTTTCAGCAAAACATCTATGCTTTGGATGAAAAACACCCGTGTTTTTTTGGAACAGTTGCCGAGCAACGAGAAACCTTTCTCCTAAACCACGAAAAAGCTTTTTGTATTCATGAAAATTGTTAACTTTGCAAACTAAAAAGCATTTCCATAAATCATGATGAAAGAAGACAATCCGGTATATGCCAAGAATACGTTGGAATTCGTAACGGTTGCATTGGAGTATTGTAACTTCGTCGAAGGAGTGGCCAATTTGAGCACTTTTTCATTTGTCGACAAGGCTACAAAGATCCTGCCATTGCTCTATCTGAAGGCTTCTTTGCTGCCCGAAGTGGAGTCGGACGGCATATTCGAGCCGGAACAATATATGACGGAGGCGATGTATGACTCGGTCCGGGCTGCAGTAGCGGCATCATTGGCCGATAAAGACAGTTATTTGGATACGTTCCATGCCGACATGAAGTATAGCGAGACCCCGATTGTTGCCTTCATTTCAGAGAATATGGCTGATGTCTATCAAGATGTGGGAAACTTTGTGGCTCTTTTCCGCGAAGGAAATGAGGTGGTGATGCGCGAGGCAATAGTGCTTTGCTATCGTAATTTTTGCGATTATTGGGGACAGCCGCTGCTCAATGCCCTCAAAGCGTTGCACAACTTGAGGTATGCTGATGATGAACTTAAGGATGATGAATCAAATGATTACGACATATGAACATACAATAACGAAAGACGCAATAGCGCTCTTGCCGGTTGAACAATACCCGGGCCGGATTTTTGTGTTGACCACCGAGGCAGAGGCCGATCGGGCGGTTTCTTATCTGCAGAAGTTCTCGATGTTGGGCATTGATACGGAGACTCGTCCCAGCTTCAGGAAGGGACAATCGTATAAGGTATCACTGTTGCAAGTGTCGACAGACGATACCTGTTTCCTGTTCCGCCTCAACCATATGGGCTTCCCGGCATCGATCTCGCGGCTTTTTGCCAACAATGAGATTATGAAGATCGGATTATCGTTGCGCGATGACTTCAATGCAATGCATAAACGTGCCGACATTCAGCCGCAAAACTGTGTCGATTTGCAGAACGTAGTGGGCGATTTCGGTATTGAAGATGCCAGTTTGCAGAAGATTTACGCTATTCTCTTTCAGAAAAAGATCTCGAAAGGGCAGCGGCTTACCAACTGGGAAGCAGACATATTGACCGATTCTCAGAAACGCTATGCCGCCTTGGATGCATGGGCTTGTCTGCAGATCTACAAACAATTGAACAATATAGGATAATTATCATAAATGAGTTGTTGTAAAATATATTTGAAGCCGAAGAAGGAGGAGTCGCTGTTGCGCTTTCATCCGTGGGTGTTTTCCGGCGCGATCCAAAGCATGGATCAGAAGCCGGAAGAGGGCGATTTGGTAGAAGTCTACAGTGCGGGTAATCGTTTCTTGGCCATCGGCCATTATCAGGTGGGGAGCATTGCCGTGCGGGTACTGTCGTTCGAGAAGCGTCCGATTGATCATGCGTTTTGGGTTGAGCGCATCGGCATAGCTTATCGCTTGCGTTGTATGCTTGGATTGGCCAATCGTCCGGACAACAATACGTTTCGTTTGATTCATGGCGAGGGCGATTCATTGCCGGGACTGGTGGTTGACATGTATGCCAATACGGTCGTGATGCAAGCCCATTCGGTAGGTATGCACAAATATCGTATGGAGATTGCCGCCGCCCTGAAGGAGGTGATTGGCGACAAACTGCAGAGTATCTACTACAAGTCGGAGACAACCTTGCCCTATAAAGCCGACCTCGACAGTGAAAATGGCTATCTGTTGGGCCACAATGTCGATGATATTGCCTTGGAGAACGGCTTGAAGTTTTGCGTTGACTGGCAAAAAGGACAGAAAACAGGCTTCTTTGTCGACCAACGTGAGAACCGAAAACTGTTGGAGCAATATGCTAAGGATCGTTCGGTGCTGAATATGTTCTGTTATACAGGAGGCTTTTCGTTCTATGCTATGCGCGGAGGTGCAAAGTTGGTGCATTCGGTCGACAGCTCGGCCAAGGCCATTGCCTTGACAAACCGCAATGTCGAATTGAATTTCCCCGGCGATCCTCGTCATCAAGCCTTTGCTGAAGATGCATTCAAGTACTTGGAACGGATGGGCGATAACTACGATCTGATAATTCTTGACCCGCCGGCTTTCGCAAAGCATAAGGACGTATTGCGAAATGCCTTGCAAGGATACCGCAAACTCAATGCCATTGCCTTCGAAAAGATCAAGCCGGGCGGCATTCTGTTCACCTTCTCTTGCTCGCAGGTTGTCAGCAAAGATAATTTCCGCTTGGCGGTATTCAGCGCAGCAGCCCAGTCGAAGCGCAACGTTCGCATCTTGCATCAGTTGACACAACCCGCTGATCACCCTGTCAATATCTATCATCCTGAGGGAGAGTACCTGAAAGGCTTGGTACTTTATGTCGAATAATAGGTGATTTGATCATAAGAAAAGGTCTTTTTCTTGCCCTTTATTTAGGGAAAAGAAAAAGACCTTTTTGTTGTTTTCGGCCGAACTTATTTCACGAAACTAATCGAAAGAAACAACGACTGTCGTAATACTTTTGGCAGGAAGTTCGCCTTTCAGCTGCTGGTTGTCGATAGTGAAAGCATTGACAGATGCCAACGATTCCTGTTCGGAGGTGCGATAGACGGTTGTTTTTCCCTTGGAATTCTTCCCTAATGGCTTGAGTCCTATCTGAACTTGCTCTGAAGAGTCGGCCGTGTTGAGCAATACGAGGACGTATTGTTTCTTGTCCGCGCTTTGAGCCGCCAATGAATGTGCATCTGAAGTCTTGATGATTTGATACCCTTCACGAATAAATCGGCTGAATTGCTGTCGAACATAGAAGCTTTTTGCCCGTTTGTATTCCGCTTTTGCGAAGCTTCCGATTACCATTGCCCAGCGCCCGTCTCCTTCGTCAACGTATTGCCAATCCAACCATGCCGAGGGTTGCAGATGACGGATATCATCGATTGTTTTTTGTGCCAGGTTCAAATCGGCAGTGAACCCGGAGCCTTCTCCGCCGCCCACTTCACTCATCCACATCGGTTTGCCTGCCTCCGCTGTCAGTTCATGGTAGCGGTCGCGACTCTCATTGTCGGCCGAGTAAGTATGCGTGTTGAATTGTCCTACCAAATCAAGAACATTCTCTTTTTTGTAATACTCAATGGCTTCGACAGCATGCTTTACGGCGGTTTCATCGCTGGCCGAGATGATGGTTTTCAGTCCCGATGCTTTGAGAATAGGAGAGAGGACTTTCAAAAAAGCCACTTGAGAGGCGAGGTCAAAATGGCAACCCTCTTGGCTTCCGTTGGCATACCAATAGCTGGTCAATGGCTCGTTGAATGGCTCGAGAGTATAGAATTCGATGCCATATTGCTCTTTGTAATGTTTACAGACATCCACTAAATAGTGGGCAAACTCCTCGTAGTATTCAGGTCGGAGATTGTCTTTCGAAGCATCTTCATGCCCGGCACAGCAACCGCTGTAGGTCATATAGTAGGGAGCCGAATTGCTGAAAGCTTCGAAAATGGCATCGGGCCGTTTCTCTTTTATCTTGAGCATGATCTTCCGTTGTGCTGCATCCCTGTCCCAATGATAGGCATCGTCGGTGGCATCTTTGAATCCTTCCATCTCGGCGCGCAAGCCCTTTCCGCCTTTGGCTCCCATGTGATGTGGGGTGCAATGGCGGTTTTGCGGATCTTCTCCGCCCCCAATATTATATCGGAAGATACGAAAATTCAATTGGTCGGGACTGACAAGCCAATCTATGATCTCGTCTATGGCTTGATCACTCCATTTTCCGCACTCATTGGCCCACCAGCAAAGGGAGACCCCCCATCCATCGAAGCTCTCTTTTGCCGAAGAAGGGTCGAGAGAAAATGCTCGTACGGTTTCTTGTTCGGTTGTTGTCATTCGGTTGGTGGCACTATTTTCTGTTGCCATGACCGAGAGCGGAAAAGAGAAAGCAAATAGGATAGTCCATAGTTGAAACATTCGTGTTTTCATATCGTATAACTTTAAAATATGCTAAATGCAAATATACGAAAAATATTATTGTATTTCCATCTGTAACGAGTGCTGTTTTTTTGTTACTTTTGCCTTCTCATTGGAGTTAATATGTCAAAATGATATCTATTTTTCTGCAATGAGACAAAAACTAAAAAACACAACCGATGTTAACGCAGATTATAAACGGTAAGATTCTTACCCCGCAGGGCTGGCTTAAGGATGGCTCTGTTTTGATCCAAGACAACAAAATCTTGGAAGTAACCAATTGCGATCTTGCAGTAGTAGGAGCAAAACTGATTGATGCCAAAGGGATGTATATTGTGCCGGGTGGTATAGAAATTCACTCTCACGGTGCAGGCGGTCGCGATTTTATGGAAGGAACAGAAGAGGCTTTCCGTGTTGCCGTACAGACACATCAAAAGTATGGTACGACTTCTATCTTTCCTACTCTCTCTTCTTCGACGATTCCTATGATTCGTGCAGCTGCAGAAACAACAGAAAAGTTGATGGCTGAGCCTAATTCACCTGTCTTGGGTCTTCACTTGGAAGGTCATTATTTCAACAAGAAGATGGCCGGCGCTCAGATTCCTGAATGGATCAAGGATCCTGATCCTGAAGAGTATATTCCATTGTTGGAGGAAACGCATTGCATCAAGCGTTGGGATGCTGCCCCTGAGTTGCCGGGTGCTATCCAGTTTGGTAAGTATGTCTCTTCAAAAGGTGTGCTGGTGGCAGTCGGTCATACGCAAGCCGAATATGAAGATATCCGCACCGCATACGAAGTGGGCTACAAACACGCCACTCACTTCTACAATGCCATGCCGGGTTTCCATAAGCGTCGTGAATATAAGTATGAGGGAACGGTTGAAAGTATTTACTTGATCGACGACATGACAGTCGAGGTTGTTGCCGACGGTATCCATGTTCCTCCTACGATCTTGCGCTTGGTTTACAAAATTAAAGGAGTAGAGCGCACTTGCTTGATTACCGACTCGTTGGCTTGTACGGCCACTGATGCCAAGACTGCATTCGATCCGCGTGTCATTATCGAGGATGGTGTATGCAAGTTATCGGACCGTTCGGCATTGGCGGGAAGTATTGCTACGATGGATCGCTTGATTCGTACGATGGTACAGAAAGCAGACATTCCATTGGCCGATGCTATCCGCATGTCTTCCGAAACACCTGCCCGTATCATGGGCGTTTATGATCGCAAGGGCTCTTTGCAACGTGGCAAGGATGCTGATATTGTGATTTACGACCGCTCATTGAACGTCCGTGCCGTTTGGTGTATGGGCCAATTGGTGGAAGGAACCAATACATTGTTTTAATCAAACCTTTAAAATATGAAACCTATGTTGACTCAAATAATCAATGGTCGTATCCTTACTCCACAAGGATGGCTGAGAGACGGTTCGGTCTTGATCAGCGACGGCAAGATATTGGAGGTCACCAATAGTGACCTTGCCGTTATTGGAGCCAAAGTAATTGATGCCCGTGGCATGTATGTTTTGCCGGGCTTTGTGGCAATGCATGTTCATGGTGGTGGGGGCCATGATTTCAAAGAAGGAACCGACGACGCTTTTCGGACGGCAGTGAATGCGCACTTGGTGCATGGGGCGACGACTATCTTCCCGACCATCTCGGCCGCATCTTTTAGCGAAATCCTGAAGGCGGCCGATGTTTGCGAGGCGATGATGGCAGAAGAGAATCCTGTTGTGGCAGGTTTGCATCTTGAGGGACCGTATTTGAATCCGAAGATGGCCGGAGCATTGTTTGCCGACTCTATAGAAATGGTGGACAAGGCGGCTTATCATCTCTTGTTGGAGAAGACGCATTGCATCAAACGTTGGGACATCAGTCCGGAAGTGGAAGATGCTATGGTGTTTGCTCACTACGTCAAGTCGAGAGGGATCATGCTGGCCGTGACGCATACCGAGGCAGAATTCGATCTGATTCGTACGGCTTATGCGGCAGGATTTACGCATGCCGCCCATTTTTATAATGCGATGCCCGGTTTCCACAAGCGTCGTGAATATAAATATGAGGGGACGGTCGAGAGCGTTTATTTGATCGACGACATGACTGTCGAGGTGATTGCCGACGGTGTGCATCTGCCGGCTACGATCTTGAAGCTTGTCTACAAGTTGAAAGGTGTCGAGCGGACATGTCTTGTGACCGATGCGGTGGCTTATGCAGCTTGTGAAAATCCCGAGGTTGATCCGCGTTTCATCTTGGAAGAAGGCGTTTGCAAGCTGAAGGATCACTCATCGTTGGCAGGAAGTTTGGCCACTATGGATACCTTGGTACAGACAATGGTGCAGAAAGCAGAAATCCCATTGGAAGATGCTGTTCGGATGGCTACTGAAACGCCGGCTCGCTTGATCGGGGTGGCCGACCGTAAAGGAACGTTGGCTAAGGGAAAAGATGCCGATATCATCGTGATGGATCGAGATTTGAATGTTCGTGGTGTTTGGAAGAATGGCGTAGCTGTTCCGAAGGCCAACCAATTGAACTGATATCCGATTCGGAATATATATTGAAGGGGTAAAAGAGATTTTTTTCTCTCTTTTGCCCCTTTAATATGTAATAAAAGTTAAATTCGAAAAGAAATATGCTATATATGTATGTTGTATAACATAAAGACTATATATTTGCACTGTGTTTTTCATGGTATTAGATTTAAGGTTAACAATGGAGATTGGTTGTCGTGATGACAACCTTTTTCTTTTT
>CAVJQR010000075.1:0-12132 GCA_963651605.1 Agathobaculum sp. | reverse complement strand
TGGTATCCGATCATCATGTTTGTCTCCCATCCGTAGAGATTCCACAGAGGCAAAGCTCCACTTTGTTGGTGGAAATGAATAAAACATTCGACCATATCGTTCACCCGTTCCGGATCAAGATAGGTGAAGAGCGGATGAGAGGCACGGAATGTATCCCACAATGAGAATGTAGAGTAGTTTGTCCATCCTTCTGCCTGATGAATGGTGCTGTCCGGACCGAAATATTTTCCATCTACGTCCGAGAAGATTGTCGGAGCCAAAACGGCATGATAAAGGGCGGTATAGAAGACCGTTTTCAAATCGCCATTGTCTGATTTCACTTCAATCTTGCCCAAATGGTCATTCCATCGGCGAACGGCCTGCTTATAGTAGCCGTCGAAATCGTCTTTTGGTGCCTCTGCTTGAAGATTCAATGCGGCACCTTCTTCGCTGACTCCCGAGAGAGCTGTTGTCACAAGAATCTCTTCATCTTTATGCGTCTTGAAGTTGAAGCGCGCCACCGAGGCGGTTCCGATACGTCCCCGGTCGATGGTTTGGATAGCTGTCGTATCTATTTCGAATGAATCGAACGGGCGTGAGAAACGCGTTTGGAAATAGACATGCTGTTTGGGCGACCAACCCATCGAATGGCGGTAGCCGCGTATCGTACAGGAGTCTATCACCTCGATTTTTGTGTCCAATGTAAAATCCCAATTGATGGCTTTCTTCAAGTTCAAGATGATGGATGCATCCGCTTCAGGAAAAGTATATCGTTGAATACCGCACCGCTCTGTGGCTGTCAACTCTACATTAATATTATAATCTTTCAGCCATACCCGGTAATAACCTGCCGAGGCTGACTCGTCATTGTGCGAGAAAGTCGAATAGATTCCCAAGGGGGCCGGCGCCTCGCGATAGGGGTTTGTCACCGGCATAAACGAAATGTCATACAAGTCGCCTGCACCGGTACCCGATAGGTGGGTATGACTGAAGCCAGCGATGGTCGAATCGGGGTAGTAATAGCCCGAGATGCGATCCCACCCCGGCAATCCATTGTCCGGACTCAATTGCACCATACCAAACGGTACTTGTGCACCCGGATAAGTGTTTCCTGTAAAGTCTGTTCCTATCATCGGGTTGGTATACTGTACCAATCCCGCCTCCTCGTCACTGTTCTTCGGCGAGCTGCAGGAGAATGTCAAACCCGCCAGTATGACTGCGGCGGATAACCAATACTTGTGTTTCATATATTTAGATAGTTTTAATACGTTTTTTTATTAGCAAAATTCCACATATTGAGGAAAGCTGCCTTGGTGATGTCCACCAGCTTGCTCCAATTGATGCGGTCTGCATGGTCGGAGGGTTGATGGTAATCGGGGTGCCCGTCGGTATGATACCAGATAATAGGAATTCCTTCTTGGGCAAACGAACTGTTGTCGCTTCCCCCTATCGGATTGTCCCATGGGTGATAATCGGGCGAAAGCTGCAAGTCGTATCGACTTATCGCTTCACGAAGCCAATCGCCAAAGGCAGGATGTGCTTCAGTATAGAAATAGACAAACTGCTGAGGATGGGATTCATCGTGATTGCGCCCGATCATATCGAAGTTCAGATAGCCCTTCACCCGGCCGATAGCTGCAAACGACTGTACGAATGCGCGCGAACCGAGAAGTCCTTTCTCTTCACCATCCCAAAAAGCAACGATTACTGTTCGCTCCGGTTGTTGCCCCGATTGCACAAAAGCGCGCGCAATCTGCAAGACAGCCGACACGCCCGAAGCATTGTCGTCTGCTCCATTATAGATCGGATCGCCCTCCAACAAGGGGTCAATCCCTAAATGGTCATAGTGTGCTCCTACGATTACATACTCGTCCGACTTCCGCCCCGGTATCACGCCCAATACATTGTTTAGATGCAGTTTTTGGTGGACACCCGCCTCCAACCGACTGATGGAATCCGGATGCACCTCCCATCGTGCGCCCCTCTTTTGCCGTTCGGCATGAGCTGCCACAAAAGGATGCAGATAGGACTCGCCGAAAGGAGCAATACCCAGCGACTGCAGGTGCGAAGCGATATAGAGGGCGGCTATCTGTCCGTTGCGCGTTCCGGCCTCGCGTCCTTGCAAAGCATCGCTTGCCAAGAAGCGAATATGCGCTTCGGCCGTCTGCCGATTGATAGAGTTGATCCCTTTCTGCACCGGTTCCTCGGCCTCGGCAGATAAGGCAAAGGCCGAGAGCGTCAAGAGAAGAGCCAAATTCCGTATCATATCTTTTTCATTTTGATTAGCGCGTAAATATATGAATAATAATGGAGACTTGCAAACAGGTCGGAATAGGGAAAAGCATCGTTTATATGCAATTGTCCTATCAAGAAGAGAGGCGTTGAGCCTGTTTTTCGAAAAAAATCCTCTCGTTTCAGAAAAGAATATACGAGTTTCAGAAAAGTTTCTCCCGAGAAAACTGCAGTTCATTCGGGACAAAACCGGAGTTTTATGCGGAGAAAACTGAAAAGATTCCCCGTAGCTCTTTTATATGGCAGCAGAACAATTTTTCAAACAGTCTCTAAACTTTCTTTGGAAACTTCAAAACACGCTCCTAATTCACTCCTTTTTATTACCTTTGCCGAGAATATTAAATAAACGAACACAACAGATGAAAATTTCAGAAAACAAATTCGTTGCGGTTACATATGACCTGAACGTCGGAGAAGGAGAGGATCGTGAATTGATGGAGAAGGCAACCCCCGAGGTTCCTTTGAAGTTTATCCACGGCATCGGTATGATGATTCCTGCCTTTGAAGAGGCATTGGAGGGATTGGAAGAGGGAGACAGCTTTGACTTCAGTTTGACACCTGAGAAAGCATATGGCGAATACAATGAAGATCATGTATTGGATTTGCCTAAAAATATATTTGAAGTGGACGGCAAATTCGATGCCGAAATGATCAAGGAAGGAAACACCGTTCCGATGATGGATGCAGATGGAAACCGCATGAACGGCTCTGTTTTGGAAGTGAAAGAGGATGTCGTTGTGATGGATTTCAACCATCCGTTGGCAGGAGAGACGCTCCATTTCAAAGGCGAAGTGATCGATGTACATGAACCAACGGCTGAAGAAATCGCAGCCATGACGTCAACCGGTTGCGGAGGCGGCTGTGGTGGTTGCGGAGGCAGCTGCGGTTCTGATTGTGGAGGGTGCAATTGATGAACACGTTTGGCCATCTTTTCCGTCTGACTTCCTTTGGCGAGTCGCATGGGCCCGCTATTGGTGGCGTCATCGATGGCTGTCCGTCGAACATTGAACTCGATTTTGAGGAAATTCAAAAGGAGCTGAACCGACGGAAACCGGGGCAATCGCGTATCACGACGGCACGAAAAGAGGCGGACGAAGTACAGTTTTTGTCGGGTATCTACGAAGGTAAGACGACCGGTACTCCGATCGGCTTCGTGGTGTGGAACACCAATCAGCACTCGTCTGATTATGACGAGATAAAACGCACCTATCGTCCGTCGCATGCGGATTATACGTATCAGACGAAGTACGGCATCCGCGATCCGCGTGGGGGCGGTCGTTCATCGGCTCGCGAGACGATCTCCCGTTGTGTGGCCGGTGCCATTGCCAAGCAAATTTTGGGGAAAGAGGGGATTCGGATCCACGCTTATACATCGCAAGTGGGGACTATCCGTTTGGAGGGTTCCTACAAGGATTACGACTTGAGCCGTATCGAGGAGAACGCAGTGCGTTGCCCCGACCCTGAGAAAGCGGTGGAGATGGAAGAGCTGATTGCACAGATCAAAGCCGAGGGCGATACCATCGGGGGCGTCATTACAGGGGTCATCACAGGAGTCCCGGTTGGGTTGGGTGAGCCTGTATTCGGCAAACTGCATGCTGCTTTGGGCGATGCAATGCTTTCGATCAATGCCGTCAAGGGGTTCGAATATGGCGATGGCTTCGAGGCAGCTCTCTATCGTGGATCGGAGCGCAATGACCATTTCTATAACGACAACGGAAAGATCAATGTCCACACGAACTACTCCGGCGGTATTCAGGGTGGTATTTCCAATGGGCAGGATATCTATTTTCGGGTGGCTTTCAAGTCGGTGGCTACCTTGCTGATGGAGCAGGAGACAGTCGACATCGATGGGAACGATACTCTCTTGAAAGCGCGAGGTCGACACGACCCGTGTGTGCTTCCGCGAGCAGTACCTATTGTCGAGGCGATGGCAGCCATGACAATTTTAGACTATTGGTTGTTGAACAAGCAATAAACCAACTACTTATAATATAGTAAAAAGGGATGTATTCATTTGGTTTTCTTGAATACATCCCTTTTGCTATTTTGAAAATAATTTGTTATCTTTGCGGAAGAGGGTCAGAAGAAAGGAATCATGCTGTGATATCTGTATACTCTCGCTCGCGGATATAGGAAAGTGCTGCCCCGATAGCTGTACGGTATTCGGCATATTCCGGGATGATAAAATGCTTCTTAAACATGTTCTCGAAGACAGGGAATGTCTCTTTGCATTGCGGCATACGCGTCAGATTGCCGATCATGACAAAATCTTGGATGTCGGAGTTCAAGGCCGACAAGATGGCAGCCTGGCCGATGCTTTGCAGTACCATGTGTACGATACCCGCCGCCACATCCTCGATCGGTGCATTGGCCGCCGCTTTTCCGAAGATGGAAGCGGTAGCATCCAACGGCAAGCCGGGGAGAGGTTGGTTGCAAATGTCTTGAATCTGCAGGTCAATGCTCGAGAGACTCCCTTTCATGGCCAGATCGACTATCTGCTTGATGTCTTGCGTTTTCAACAACAAGCGGGACAAACCAAGGATCGTACCGCCACCGATGCCGATACCTCCGATATGATGGATGTTGTCGCCTTCGACTTGTACGAACGAGGTTCCTGTACCCATGCTGACTACAATCAGTTTGTCGAGGTGCGTCATGTATTGCGCTCCTAAGCCATTGGCGAGAAACTCGTCGACATGAGCTGTCGGAAGGCCGTACAACGGTTGGTTGACATACGCACTACCAACACCCGTCAAGACAACTTTTTCGACTTCAGACAAGGAAATGTTGTTGTCATACAGATATTTTCCAAATGCGCCAAACAGGGAAGCTACCGGGTCTGTCGCACGGACAAAAAGCGGATTGCATATCTTCTTGCCACTGATTCCAACGACTTTTGTTGCGCTTCCGCCTACATCGATTCCAATTACTACACTCATTACTTTTACTATAATTAATGCTCAAAGATACATCTTTTAAAATTTCCAAAAAATAAAAGTGCCATTACTTATTATTTTATGTAGGAAATCTGTATATTTGTCCAAATGTTTAATCGTTTAAATAAAATGTCATGAAGAAAAAAACCGTATTACTCTGCGCATTTGCTCTGGCAGGAGTCTCGGCATTTGCCCAACAGAATGAGTGGCAGGACCCAAACGTAAATGCTATTAACAGGGCTCCGATGCATACACATTACTTTGCATACGAGTCTGAAAAAGCCGCATTGAAAGGAAACTTGGACGCATCAGTCAATTACATGTCCTTGAATGGTACGTGGAAGTTTCATTGGGTGAAAGATGCCGACCAGCGTCCGACAACCGATTTTTACAAAGTTGACTACAACGACAAGGGCTGGGACAATATCAAAGTGCCCGGCGTTTGGGAAATGAATGGCTATGGCGATCCGATCTATGTCAACGTTGGATATGCATGGCGCAATCAATTCAAGAATAATCCTCCATATGTGCCGACTGAAAATAATCATGTGGGTACCTACCGTAAAGAAATAACTATTCCAAGCGATTGGAACGGACGGCAAATCATGGCCCATTTCGGCTCGGTTACCTCCAATATGTATTTGTGGGTGAACGGCAAGTTTGTAGGCTATAGTGAAGACAGCAAACTGGAAGCTGAATTTGATTTGACCAAATATGTGAAGCCGGGCAAGAATGTTATTGCCTTCCAAGTTTTCCGCTGGTGTGACGGTACTTATTTGGAAGATCAGGATTTCTTCCGCTATTCGGGCGTAGCTCGTGATTGTTATCTCTACACTCGTACGGCCAACCATATCGAAGACTTTCGCGTAACGCCGGATCTTGATGCACAATACAAGGATGCAACACTGCAGATTGACCTCGAATTGAAGGGAAAAGGAACAGTGGATCTGAAATTGTTGGACAAGACAGGCAACGAAGTGGCTACGGCTCAAGTAAAAGGTTCCGGCAAACAAAGCGTCATGATGAACGTAAGCAATCCGGCCAAATGGACGGCTGAAACGCCGAATCTGTATAAGTTGGTTGCCAACTTGCAGGAGAATGGCAAGGTGATCGAGTCGATTCCTGTGAATGTCGGTTTTAGAAAGATTGAGATCAAGAACGCACAAGTGCTGATCAATGGCCAGCCGGTGTTGTTCAAAGGTGCCGACCGTCATGAGATGGATCCCGATGAAGGCTATTATGTTTCGAAAGAACGTATGCTGCAAGACATCAAGCGCATGAAGGAATTGAACATCAATGCCGTTCGTACTTGCCACTATCCAAACAATAATCTGTGGTATGATTTGTGTGATGAATATGGATTGTATATGGTGGCTGAGGCGAATGTCGAATCTCATGGTATGGGTTATGGCGAAACGACTTTGGCAAAGAATACACAATATGCCAAGGCTCACCTCGAAAGAAACCAACGTAATGTACAGCGCAGCTACAATCACCCGGCAATCATCTTCTGGTCGTTGGGAAATGAAGCCGGCTTCGGTCCGAACTTCGAAGCTTGCTATCGTTGGGTGAAGAACGAAGATAAGTCTCGTCCTGTACAATACGAACAGGCAAGAACCAATGAATTTACAGATATCTTCTGCCCGATGTATTACAACTACGAGAAGTGTGAAACCTATGCTAAAGGAGATATCGACAAACCATTGATCCAATGTGAATATGCTCATGCAATGGGTAACTCGGAAGGTGGATTCAAAGAATACTGGGATTTGGTTCGTAAGTACCCGAAATATCAGGGTGGTTTCATTTGGGATTTCGTTGATCAGTCGAACCGTTGGTACACCAAAGAAGGGAAAGCCTTCTACGGTTATGGCGGTGACTTCAACAAATACGATGGTTCTGACCAGAACTTCAACGACAATGGTTTGATCAGTCCGGACCGTGTGCCGAATCCTCATGCATATGAAGTACAATATTTTTATCAGAATATTTGGGCTAATGCCGTAGATATGCAGAAGGGAACCATCAGTGTCTACAATGAAAACTTCTTCCAAGACTTGAGTTATGTCTATGCAGAATGGGAGTTGTTGGCAAATGGTAAAGCAGTTCAGACGGGTATCATCACGGACTTGAAGGTGGCTCCTCAGCAGAAAGCCAACATTGACTTGGGCTATACGTTGGATGGTATCTGTCCGAGCAAAGAAGTGCTGTTGAATATTTCTTTCAAATTGAAGAAAGCACAGCAGCTGTTGCCCGCCGGACAGACGATTGCCCGCCAGCAGTTGACCGTGAAAGAATACCAAGCAAAAGATTTGTTGAAGGAATGTGTTGTAGCCCATAACGACACTCAAACGCCAACCGTTAAAGATAACGATGAAGACTACTTGATCGTTACGGGTGACAACTTCCAAGTTGATTTCAACCGTCAGGATGGTTTCATTAGTTTGTATGATGTAAATGGTATGTCTGTCCTTCATGAAGGTGCTGCGCTGAAGCCCAATTTCTGGCGTGCTCCGACCGACAACGACATGGGAGCCGGCCTGCATATGAAATATCGTGTTTGGAAGAATCCGGAAATGAAGCTGACTTCACTCGAAAGCAAAGCGGAAGGTAAGTTGGTTGTGGTTACAGCCAAATATGATATGCCGTCCGTTTCTGCGAAACTGGATCTGACCTACCGTATCGACAAAACGGGTGCAATCGAAGTTACACAGAGCTTGACTGCCGACAAGAATGCTACCGTTCCGAACTTCTTCCGCTTCGGTATGCGTACGGAACTGAACAAAGATTTGGCACAGATCAATTATTATGGTAGAGGTCCGATTGAGAACTACAGCGATCGTAACCATTGTACTTTCATTGGTGAATATACACAAAGTGTAGACGAGCAGTTCTATTCTTACATTCGTCCGCAAGAGACAGGAACGAAGACCGATATCCGCTGGTGGAATCAGATCAACAAGGCCGGTAAAGGTATCCAATTTGTAGGCGAAGAGCCATTCTCGGCCAGTGCATTGCACTATACGATCGAGTCGTTGGACGAAGGTTTGAAGAAACATCAGACCCACTCCGAGTTGGTTCAGCCGACAGACTATGTAAACTTGTGTATCGACAAAGTTCAGATGGGCTTGGGTTGCGTCACCAGTTGGGGCACATTGCCATTGGAACCTTACATGCTTCCGTATAAGGATTACAGCTTCAAGTTCGTGATCCGCCCGGTTCAACATAAGTTGTTTTGATGAATAATTGAGGAGTTGATCGGCTCCTTTCAAATAAAACTCCCCGGCTTCTTCTACAGAGGTCGGGGAGTTTTTGTGTCGTTACTATAAAAAAGTGACGGGGAAAAGAGATCAATATTTCTCTTTTCCGGTAGCGTACTCCTTCTTCTTTACATTGATGTCCAATTGTTTGTGCTCGATCGTAAACTTGATGTGCTTGATATACATGTCTTGGATGGCTGCGTTTTGTCCCAGACCTTCGTTGAGGATCGATACTTTATATCCCTTCTCCTCGAGAGCTTGTTTCATATCTACCGAGATATCATTTTGGGCATGGTTGCCGGCTACGAACAGGAATGGGATCAATTGCACTTCTTTTACTTTCTTTTGCCGTTCAGCAATGCGGTTGAGGGCATCGTCGAATGAAGGATACCCCTCGATGGTTCCGACCGTGAAGTTCGTATGCCCTTCGGCTTGCAGCATATAGTCGAGCATGGCATACTGCGCTGTCTCCGGCTTGTATGTGCCGTGGCCCACCAACAAATTGGCTGCTTTTTCCTTGCCCTTCGGCAGGATGGCCTTGATTACTTGCTGATAATCTTCAGGAGTATAGAGTAATGGCAAGCCGATGCGGATCTCTTTGAAGAGAGGGGCTACCTGTGCGATGTCTTTGCGGAGAGACTCCATTTCGATACCGTCGATGATGTTAGACGACTGCACGATGATATGTGTATAGCCGTCGGCTTTCAGTTGGGCCAATGCCTCGATTGGGTTCTTCTTGATGATGCCCCGTTTGGCCAGGCGGAAGGCGATGATGCGCGAGGTGAATGCTTCGCGGATTTCCATCTTTGGGAATGCTTTTTCTGCTTTTTGGCGCAATGCATCGATTGTCACGGCACGCGTATCGTCGTAGCTCGTGCCGAAGTGGACCAGCAACAAAGCCACTTTGTCGCCTTGATGCATGGATTCGTAAATGTTGGAGGGTACGAATTCGCCCTCTGCTTTTGCTTGATTCATCAGACTACAAACCATAGTCATGCAAGCGATGAATAGAATTCTGATCTTCATCTTTACTGTTACTATTTAAATATTACTATTGATGTAATCTTCCTTGACCGATCGATTCTTCCAATACCCGGGAATCATCGTCCGTTGTCATGTTTTGGCAGGTTTCCTGACTTTGTCAAAAAGAATCAGCCTTCCCGCATCCAACCGATGCAGTGGCCAAAAGTAGAATGATTCTTCACTATTAGAGACATTTACAGTAGCGGGTTCTGTTCCGGATTCACACCGGATTCCCTTTCAGTTGTCCTTCTTGACAAGCGGGCAACTTCACCAAAACGAAGCAAAGGTATGAAGAATTTTTCAAGATGGCAACCATCCCTGCAAAAAGAGCTCCTTCTGTCACGCATACAAAACGGCGTGCTGTCTCGAGAATAGGCACCCGTTGTCGGAAAGAAATCTCGAGAAAAAGGGTTACTTCTCCTTTTTTAGGTCGGAAATGAGCTGGTCGATGGAGTGTTTGGTAACATGTTGCATCACAACGACATGAGAAACGCGGCCACCGAAGGCGGGGTCTTCTCCACAGGCCAAATTGTACTTTCTGACGATGGCATCGGAGGGACGACGGAAAAGGACGGTGTTGCTATGGTCGTTATTCCAATTAGGCCATCCGATACGAGTAAGTTCCTTTTTCAAGTATTCGGTGTTTTCGAGGAGAGTTTGTGCCTGTTCTGTCCATCCTTCGTCGCCTACGGTTTTTATAAGCCACCAGAATTTGAGAGGTTCTATGCCGGAACGTGAACAGTTGATCATCCGCATGTTGGCATTGAGATAAGCTATGTCGAACGTGGCCTGATTGTCGTATATGTCGCGAGTGGTGAAGAATAGTCCGCACGGACTATCGATGCCGAAGAATTTGTGGCCGCTCACGCTGATCGATTCGAAGCCAACCTTCTTGCGGTTCACCATATCCTTGTACTTTGTGAAAGGAAGATATCCACCAAAGAGGGCGGCATCTACATGGCGGTAAACAGCCAAGTCTTTGTGGCGTGCCAAGACAGCATTTAATGCTTGTTGGTCGTCAATGGCTCCTTTGAGAGTCGACCCCATGGCATAGACAATAAGGCAGGGGCGCGAATTGTCGAGAACCGCCTCAAGCGAATCGGGAATCATGCGCCCCATGGGGTCGCTTTTTACGAGTTGCACGTCAAGATGCTGAAGGTCGCAAAGTCGGTAGTTGCTATAATGTGCTTCGTCCGAAACGTAGACAATGGGCATTTTCCCTGTGATTTTCTTCAGGTAATTAACGCCGAAATAGATACCATGGTTGTTGCCGTCGGTTCCACTCATGGTAACAAGTCCCCAGGTATCGTCTTTGTCGAAACCATACTTGGGAGCGAAGTATTCTATCACCTCGCGTTCGAAATCGAGTGATGAAAGCGTGTGATCACCTTCTGCAAACGGATCGCCGGCATTGTTTATTATCATTGCTTCCATATTGTTGGCAGTGTACCATTTGTAGAATTGTTGAAGTTTGATGTCATTATTGCCCGGATAGCCTAACGATAGACTGCGTTTGTTGATACAATCTTTTGTCCATTGGTCGAGTTTGGAGAAACCTGAAGGCGTTATGGACTGTGCCATAACCATGCCGGCAGATGCGCAACATAGCAGAATTGCAAAGATGGTTTTCTTAAAGATGTTATTCATATTTGAAAGATTAAAATATTATGTTAGAATGATTATTACGAGTTCACTCGTGGAGAAAGGGAATTATTTCAAGTGGATGCCTTCACAATTCTACTTCTCGAAATGTTGGTAATCCTTGCGATCTTCCCAATCTCCGCCCCATTTGAAGCCGGCCGCAATGAAAAGTTGATAGCAAAGATCACCCTTTTCAATTTTGTAGTCGAAATCAAGTGTGCGGTCGAGATAGGGTGCCCCTGTTGCCGGTTCTATAATTTCTGTGCCGTCGGCGAGGAATTTGTGGTAAGGATTATAGAGCGTGTTGATGTCGACGGCAAGCCCCATGCCATGTTTCGAAACCGTTTGTGTATGCGAAATGAAGCGGAAATTGAACGATGACGTATTGTTGTCACGCATCGCCATTTCATCATCAGCATCCCATCGGTCGATCAACAACATCCGTTCAATGGGATATTTCGCATCATATAGTTGGTGGAATATGTCGAGTACCTGCTCTGCAATTGATTTGTTGAGCACCATTTCCCCTACGATACTGTTGCCGTCTTTGTCCGAGTGAAGGCAACGGATGTAGCGAAGGGAATCGCGCGGGACAATGCAATCGGCTTTGTAGGACTTTCCCTGCATCGAAATGAATATGGAGTCGGGAATTGTTGTGCAGACAAAGAATGCGCTTTCTCCGTAAGTGTTCAGTGTCTCGGCAGAAACGATGTCTCCTGCTTGCCACTCCATGCCGGGACAGATGGTAGGCTTTTCGTCATCTTGAGATTCAGAGGAGCATGCCGTATAGGCCAATATCCACATAATCCCCAGAAACATTGATTTCATAATTGCCATTGCTCGTTGCAGTCGTCTGTTGTTCTCAGTGCTTTCTTTTGATACCATTTGGGAGCTGTTCTGTTTTTTCAGATACAAAGTTACTTATTTATTTCTGATTTGTGCGGCATTATACCGACAACCTTTCTTGTTCTCTTCATCCTTTAATATATAGTATCCCGCCC
>CAVJQR010000074.1:8941-12135 GCA_963651605.1 Agathobaculum sp. | reverse complement strand
ATGTTCTGCAGTGGCCATGTTCTGTAGTCACATCCCGTGGAAAAAATTGGAAGAAGCTATCTGTGCCAATGTTTTGAGTGTGGCGACGGCTTTGCTGATATTGTTGCTGATTGGGGCATTGTCGGGCATTTGGATGGTGAGCGGTGTAGTACCTACCTTGATCTATTACGGTATTCACCTACTGAGTCCTACCTTTTTCTTGGCCACAACTTGCATCATCTGTTCCATTGTATCGGTCATGACGGGCAGCTCGTGGACGACGATTGCTACGATTGGTATAGCCTTGATGGGTATCGGTGATGCACAGGGTTTTGAATCGGGTTGGACGGCCGGTGCTATTATCTCGGGTGCTTACTTTGGAGATAAGATATCACCGCTTTCAGATACTACCGTGTTGGCATCATCCGTTACGGGAACACCTTTGTTTACCCATATCCGTTATATGTTGATTACGACGGTGCCATCCTTGCTGATCGCCTTGTTGATTTTTGGGGTGGCCGGCTTTATGCATAATGAGGCGGATGCTGCTCAGATGCAAGTCTTTGCGGAATCATTAAAAGGTGCATTCAATATTTCATTGTGGCTATTGATTGTGCCGGTTGTTACAGGCATTATGATAGCCAAACGCTTTCCGCCATTAGTCACTTTGTTCTTGTCGTCGGTTTTGGCAAGTCTGTTCGCTGTTATTTTTCAATCGGACCGCATTTGTGAAATTGCCGAGATGGATATTGTAAACGTCGTTTCCCAATTGAAAGGAATCTTCATCACTTGGTATGGATCGACGGCTATCGAGACGGGAAACGAGGCGATTAACTCGCTGGTCTCTACTCGTGGAATGGGTGGCATGATGAATACAATCTGGTTGATTATGTGCGCCATGTGCTTCGGTGGAGCCATGACGGCCAGCCGAATGCTCGAGTCGATCACAATTGCTTTCAAACATTTCATGAAACGTCGGGCAAGTATGGTGGCATCTACCGTTCTTTCAGGGTTGACATTGAACATTTGTACAGCCGATCAGTATATTTCAATCCTATTGACGGGTAGTATGTTTAAGGATCTCTACCGTGAAAAGGGATATGAAAGTCGGTTGCTGAGCCGTACGACCGAGGACGCTGTGACGGTTACATCGGTGCTGATCCCATGGAACTCGTGTGGTATGACACAGGCGACGGTATTGGGCGTACCGACATTAACGTATTTACCCTATTGCTTTTTTAATCTGATTAGCCCGTTGATGAGCATCTTTATTGCTATCTTAGGGTTCAAAATAAAACAGTATCATGAGAAAAATTAAAGTCAATCTATTAGGAAAAGTTATCATTGCCATCTTGGCGGGTATTTTGTTGGGGAATTTTATGCCGATCCCTTTGGCTCGTTTCTTCGTGACCTTCAATTCTCTCTTTGGCAATTTCCTATCGTTTGCTATTCCGTTGGTCATCATCGGATTAGTGGTTCCCGCTATTGCTGAATTAGGAAAGGGGGCCGGTAAATTGCTCTTCTTGACGGCTATAATTGCTTATGGTTCGACCATCTTTTCGGGATTCTTTACTTTTTTCACATGCGATGCAGTATTTCCTAACATCCTTCCACAAAAAAGTGATTTTGTGGCGATGGAAACGCCGAATAATCCGATGTTGGCTCCCTATTTTGAGGTTGCCATGCCGCCTCTGATGGAGGTGATGACGGCATTGTTGATCTCTTTTACCATCGGGTTGGGCCTATCCCATGTCAAAGGAACGGCATTGAAAGATGCATTTATCGATTTTCGTGAAATTATTACGAAACTGATCGAGTCGATCCTCATACCTTTGTTGCCGTTGCATATATTTGGTATATTCTTGAATATGTCACAAAGTGGGCAGGTGTTCTCGATCGTTTCCATGTTCTTGAAAGTGATTGTCGTCATCTTTATACTGCATGTTCTGTTATTGCTGATACAGTTTTCTATTGCCGGTATGGCTTCCCACAAGAATCCGCTCAAGTTGTTGCGGATGATGCTGCCCGCTTATGCCACGGCATTGGGAACACAATCGTCGGCCGCTACGATCCCTGTGACTTTGGCTCAGACGGAAAAGAATGGAGTCCGCTCAAGCATTGCGGTATTTGTCATTCCTCTTTGTGCAACCATCCACTTGGCCGGAAGTACTTTGAAGATTGTTGCTTGTGCGATGGCCATCATGATGATGTCGGGTGAACCATATACACTGCAGCAAATGGTAGGTTTTATTATGATGTTGGGCATTACGATGGTGGCCGCACCAGGGGTTCCGGGCGGGGCCATTATGGCTTCATTGGGACTGTTGCAGAGTATGCTGGGGTTCAATGAAACGTTGCAAGCTCTGATGATTGCTCTCTATATTGCCATGGACAGCTTCGGTACGGCTTGTAATGTGACAGGCGACGGAGCTATTGCCGTCTTGATTGATCGCATCGCCGGTGAACGGGTGACAATTTCTCCGACCAAATAATAGGATTATTTCGAAAATACATGAAAAACAACCGGATGAAAAACATAAACCGACTTGTAGATGTGATATGAAGCAGGGTATAACTATGAAATGGAAGCAGGGATTGTTCGGAATACTATTGGCAATTCTCATTGTTTATTACTTCTTGATTTTGGGCGTGTTCACGTTTCAACAGCAGGAAGAGGCGCAGCTGTTTGTCCCTTCTTGGTGGAATATCAGTATATTATTGAGCGAGCCGGGTGGATTCTGTTCGGTCATTGGCCAATCAATCATCCAATATTATCGCAATCCGATGTGGGCCATTGCCATACAGACGGGCTTGCTGATGTGGATTGCTTTCGGCATTTTCCACTTGTTTGAGCGGATCGTTTCACGTGGCTACCATCTGTTTTTGGCCTGTATCCCCATTCTTTATTTATTGAAGGAGAGTGTTCGATTCTCCTATGTGGTGGATGGTACGGTTGGATTGGCACTATTGATTGCGTTTCTCTTGCCATTAACGCGTATGACACGCCTGAAAACAATTGCTTTGTATGGTGTTTTCGCAACATGTTTTCTGTTTGTTTTAGCTGGAGAACTGGCCGTTTGTTTTGCATTGCTTTATGTGCTCTTTACGTTTGTCTATTTCTTTTCGGACAAACATGCGCGCCGGCAGGGATTGTGGTCGCTTCTTCCCGCAATGTTTTTCTATCTCTTTTATGGGGAAATGGGGGTTCCTATTCC
>CAVJQR010000074.1:1865-8931 GCA_963651605.1 Agathobaculum sp. | reverse complement strand
GTTTCTTGGAAACACAAACATTGCCGCTCTATTACGTTTATCATGTATGGGTGTATTTTGTTGGCTATTGGGTTGTTGCGTTAGTTGCAGCCTGCTTGCTCTCCCATTTTTATGGCGCATCGAAATGGAAAAGAATAGCTCTTTCTCTGCTATGTTTCGGGGCGGTTCTTGTGGAGGGTGCCTCTTGTATGCCAACGCGTCTGGATATTCAAAATTATCTATTGAATCAACTTTCCTATTTTGCGCGAGAAAAACGATGGGACACCATTGTCCGTCTTTATACGAACAAGCGGATAACGGAGTATGTCAGCTTGAATTATTTGAATTATGCCCTGTCGCAAAAAGGGGAGTTGGCCGAGAAAATGTTTGCATTTGACCAACGAGGATCGAAGAGCTTGGTGATGCCTTGGACGCAAACCTTTTTCGATACGAAATTGTTGTGTGACATCCATTTCCATATCGGCGATTTATCGCAGGCTGAAGCCTACGCTTTTGATGCGTTGCCTTTGGCTCAGCGAAAAGGAAGTGCCCGATTATTGCAACGCTTGGTGCAGATCAATTTGCTGAAAGGCGAGCATGATGTTGCTCGGAAGTATATCACTATTTTGTCAGAAATGCCAGTCTACGCTGCATGGGCCCGGAAACAATTGCGCTATATCGAGCACCCCGAACTGATGCAAGAAGATGAAGAATTGAAGGGAAAGCAACGGGCATATTTGTCGGCTGACCAATTGTTGCAGCAGATGCCGGCCGACTCTGTCCGGGCCTCCTATACTCCTCAACAACGAACGGGTTGGGAATATCGAGGCTGTTCCTTGTTGGCGGATAAGAAACTGGTGAAGTTCAAGGCGTTTATAGAAGAGACATGCCAAGATCAAGCGGTGGATTTGCCACGTTCTTTTCAAGAAGGATGGTTGTTGGCGATAGAGAAAGACAGTACAGTTCAACACAATCAGTTGGCTATCCGTCCGGAAATAGCTGCCAACTATCAGCGGTTTAAAGAATCTGTCAAGGGCCATTCGGCCGAGAGTCTTGACATGAATGCTATGTATCGTACCTTTGGCGATACCTATTGGTTTTACTATTATTTCAAACTGTTCAAGAATAGGGAGGGGAACAAATGAAATATATCTTATATGTCGTGAGTTGTTTGCTATTGGGATTCGGCTGTACGTCGGATCTCCCTCAGGCCGTAGACGGTGAAGTGACGATCTTTCCTGACTACGAAGGGGTAACTGTTCCGCAAAATATAGCTCCTCTGAATTTTAAACTGCCGAATGAACAAATGGAGGGGAAAACCTTGTTGAAAACTCCACACGAAGAGTTGATTGTTTCCTCCAAAGATGGAGTTTTCAACATTCCGATCTCCAAGTGGAAACATCTGCTGCAAGATGCAAAAGGGGGCGAAATAGAGGTGGCCGTCTATTTCAAGAATCAGCAAACTGATTGGAAAATAAAGCGTTTTGCTATTTATGTTTCAAAGGATTCGATCGATGGTTATTTGACTTATCGTCGGATTTATCCCGGCTATAGGATGTGGGGAGAGATGGGAATCTACCAACGATCTGTTGAAAACTTTGTTGAAAAACCTGTTATTTCCAATCGAGGAACGGGCAACAGTTGCGTGAACTGTCATTCGTTCTGTGCCGGCAATGGCAATCGGATGATGTTTCATCAACGAAGCAATTATGCGGGCACCTATCTGGTAGATGGGAAAAATGTGGAGAAAATAGCAGTTGAAGAGAATGGAAAACCTTATGGCTTGACCTACCCTTATTGGCACCCATCTGGCAAGTACATTGCTTTTTCCAGCAATGAGACGCATCAGGATTTTCATTATTCAGACAAAAATCGGATCGAAGTCTACGATATGGCTTCGGATATTATACTATATAATGTAGAAAAACGAAAAGCGTTTACCATTCCAACACTCTCATCGCTTGCCAATTACGAAACTTTTCCTACCTTTACGACGGATGGAAAAACGTTGCTGTTCTGCTCGGCCGACTCTGTTCAGATGCCGACAGAATTCAGAAACGTACGCTATAATTTGTTGAAGATTGCTTTCGATCCGGCGACAGGTAGCTTCGCTTCGCAAGTAGATACGTTGTATAATGCCAACAAACAAGGCAAGAGTGCAACCTTCCCGCGAGTGTCGCCCGATGGAAAATATCTGTTGTATACCCTTTCCGACTATGGAAACTTCTCCATTTGGCATCGGGAAGCGGATTTGAAGTTGTTGGATCTTGCGACAGGCGAGACCGATTCGCTTCCGCAAGTCAATAGCCTTGACGTGGAAAGTTACCACTCTTGGAGTAGTAACAGCCGATGGTTTGTGTTTGCTTCACGCCGTTTGGACGGACAGTTTACGAGGCCGTTCATCGTTCATATCGATGAACAGGGGCATTGCTCCAAACCATTTTTGCTGCCGCAAGAGTCGCCCGACTATTATGATCGGTCACTCTTCTCGTTCAACATACCCGAATTGTCGAAGACGGCCACAAGCATCAGCGAAGTGGATCTCTTGAAAGCTTCCAAGTCATTGCCGACTCGGAAAGCAGAGCTGGAAAGGTATGAAAATCAATAGGATATGGACTTCGAAAAAACATAGGTGTTTTGGAATGAAAACACAGATGTTTTAGAAGAAAAACACGAATGTTTTGAAATCAAAATACGGGCGTTTTTTTCGAAAAAACATCGGCACCTTTTTTCAAAAAGTTCGGCATCATTTTCGAAAAAGCTCCCGAGCTTTTTTTGAGCTGTTCCCGACCTTTTTTCTGCCGCTTTTCATGGGCAGGGGATAGGGAGCAGGGGGATTATTTTGGTTGAAAACCGATATTGTTAGGAAATGTAACATTAATAAATTACGAATATATGAAAAATATTGTTTTAGGAGCAACATGTTTGCTCATGGCTTTGGCCGGATGCTGCCAACAATCGAAGGAATCGTGTTGCACCGAAGGGTGTCAATCGGCTTGTACCTCTTCTTGCAACAAAGACTCAATGGAGGTGACGATGAACTTGCACCGCAAGGTAAAGCCCGAATGTGTGGCAGCCTTCAAGGCGTCGTTTGCCAAATGTAAAGTCGGAACGGTGCAAGAACCGGGTTGTGTGGACTATGGCGTTTTTCAATCGACGGAAGACACTACTGAATTCTTGATCTATGAAGTGTGGAAGAATCAAGGCGAACTGGACAAACATGGTCAGACACCCCATCTGAAACAACATCTTGAGGAGATAAAAAATATGTTCGATTCGACCTCCAACAAGAAGGTTTATGCTTGTTCATGCGCAAAGGATTGAGCAAAATATAATTTTTCTTAATAGGATTAGGTAATTCGCTGTATAAACCGTACTTTTGCAGACTATAAAAAAAGCGAAGAAAAAGAATTTATGGACAAAGTTAGCTACGCACTTGGGTTGAGCATTGGAAACAATTTTCAAAACTCAGGTATCAAAGATCTTCAGATTGCAGATTTCGTTCTGGGCCTTTCAGATGTTTTAAATGAAAAGCAACCGGCTATTACTTACGACGAAGCAAAGCAAGTGATCAATGCTTATTTCATGAAACTTCAGCAAGAGAAGTTGGAAATCAATAAAAAAGCAGGTGAAGAATTCTTGAACATCAACAAAGGCAGAGCCGGTGTGGTTGCTTTGCCAAGCGGTTTGCAATATCAGGTGTTGAAGATGGGTGAAGGCGACAAACCAAAGGCAACGGACAAAGTGAAATGTCATTATCACGGAACGTTGATCAATGGTACGGTGTTCGATAGCTCGGTTGAACGTGGCCAGCCTGCTGTTTTTGGTGTGAACCAAGTGATTTCAGGTTGGGTGGAAGCATTGCAGTTGATGCCGGTCGGCTCAAAATGGCGTTTGTTCATCCCCTCTGAGTTGGCGTATGGCGAAAACGGTGCCGGCGAATTGATCGAACCGAACAGTACATTGATCTTCGATGTTGAATTGTTGGAAATTGTAAAGTAAGAATTTAAAATCAGAATAAAAGATGAAAAGAATGAGTGTTTTGGCAGTTGCAGCAGCTACATTTGGAATGATGTTCACTTCTTGTGGCCCAAAAACAAATGTTAGTTTGAAAAGCGACGTAGATAGCGTGAGCTATGCATTGGGCGTAGCAATCGGTTCCGGCTATCATGAGAATTTGAAACAGTTCCCTGGTGGCGAACCTAACTTGGATGCTATGATCGCAGGCTTCGTACAGTCTCTCAAAGGAGATTCTGTAAAAATGACAATGGAACAAGCTCGTGATTACATGCAGACTTATTTCATTCAGGCTTCAGCTAAGGAAGCTAAGAAAACCAAAGAGGAAGGTGAAAAATTCTTGGCCGAAAACAAAACAAAAAGCGGTGTCATCACTACTGAAAGCGGCTTGCAATATCAAGTTGTAACAGAAGGAACGGGCGAAAAACCGACAGCTGAAGATCGCGTAAAAGTACATTACACCGGTACTTTGCTGGATGGAAAGAAGTTTGACAGCTCGGTTGACCGTGGCGAACCGGCCGTATTTGGTGTAAACCAAGTAATCAAAGGTTGGACAGAAGGTTTGCAGTTGATGCCGGTCGGCTCAAAATACATCTTCTGGATCCCGGCTGAATTGGCTTATGGTGAGCGTGCCGCCGGCCCGGACATCAAACCGAACAGCACATTGAAGTTCGAAGTTGAATTGCTTGAGATCGTAAAAGACGAGCAAAAGTAAGCATTTCGATTACACATTTATCGGGAAAGGCAGATAAAAGTATGTTGTAAAGCATATTTTATCTGCTTTTTTTGTGATTTTCTTACTTTTTTCTTTCACAATGTTATTCTATAAAAATTATTTCTTATATTTGATACGGAATATAATTCTTCAATATAGAAATATTAAAAACAAAATAGAATATGGAAAAGGTCGATAAGTTAGATCGTCAGATCTTAAACATCATCTCGAAAAATGCGCGTATCCCATTTAAGGATGTGGCGGAAGAGTGTGGCGTTTCTCGTGCTGCCATTCATCAGCGCGTGCAACGGATGATTGATATGAATGTCATCGTTGGCTCAGGTTATCACATCAATCCGAAAATTTTAGGCTATAACACTTGTACTTATATCGGAGCAAAACTCGAAAGAGGATCCATGTATAAGGACGTTGTGCCAGAATTTGAAAAAATTCCTGAGATTGTAGAATGCCATTTTACTACGGGTCCGTATACGATGCTGGTGAAATTGTATGCCCGCGACAATGAGCATCTGATGGAATTGTTGAATACAAGAATCCAAGAGATTCCAGGTGTTGTGGAAACGGAGACGTTGATCTCGTTGCGTCAAGACGTGAAACGCGAGATCCCTATTTGCAAAATATTGGACGATTAATCGTAATTGCTTATGGATTGTAGCTTGAGTAGATAATAGATATATTATCTATTTCACCTGTTGCAATCCATAAGTCGTTTTTAAGAAATGAGATACTGTTTGCTGCTGTTGCTGGATTTGCTGCTTGTCTCTCCGCTTTTTGGTGAAGAGAATAATAGTTATGGATTTCGTGTTTACTTAAAAAATAAAGGAAATTGCGGACTGAGTGTCGATCAGCCGGAGACATTCCTGTCTGCGAAAGCCATTGAACGCAGAAACAGACAACATATTTCAGTCGATGAATCGGACCTCCCCATCTCTGAGGCTTATAAGCAATTGCTTGAAGCAGAGGGGTGCAGGGTCGTAACCACAAGCAAATGGATGAAAACGGTAGCCGTGAAGAGCAATGACAGTACAGTTATCTATCGACTTCGCCGGTTGCCGATCGTGGACTCTGTGCGTTGGGTATGGAAAGGAGTCGAGGAAAAATGGTCGAACGAATCAAGTAACGAGACAATTGCCGTTCGGGAAAAGCCAACAAAATCTTATTATGGGAATGGAGAAACGCAGTTGAAACTGTTGAATGGAAAGAAATTGCACCGTGCAGGCTACCGAGGAGAAGGTATGCAGATAGCCGTGATCGATGCAGGTTTTGCCAATGTGGATCGGATAGAGGCTTTTCAATCGCTCCATATAGCGGGCACGCACAATGTTGTTTATCCTGCCCAATCTGTTTTTAGAGCGGATGAACATGGAACGAAAGTGCTCTCTTGTTTGGCTTCTGATATGCCTCATGTTTTGGTTGGTACTGCACCAAAAGCATCTTATTGGTTGATTCGGAGCGAAGTGACCGAGACGGAGTTCCCGATTGAAGAAGATTATTGGGCAGCAGCTGTCGAGTTTGCGGATAGTGTTGGCGTGGATATTGTCTCCTCTTCGTTGGGATATTATGCATTTGACGATACCACCTTGAATTATTGTCACGATGATTTGAACGGAAAAACGGCACTCATTTCGCAAGTAGCTTCGTATGCGGGGGAAAAAGGCATATTGCTTTTCTCCAGCGCCGGAAATGAAGGAAATTTGTCATGGCATAAAATCACCTTTCCGGCTGATGCTTCAGATGTTTTGACGGTGGGGGCTGTGATGGAAAATAAGAAAAACAGTGAATTCAGTTCATGGGGTTTTACGGCAGATGGCCGAGTGAAACCGGATGTGGTCTCGTTGGGTAGCGGATGTGCTGTATTTGATGCCGAGGGTATACTGCGCTTTGCCAGTGGAACATCCTTTTCAACTCCAATTTTGGCCGGCTTGGGAGCCTGTCTTTGGCAAGCCCTTCCATCGTTGACAGCCGCTGAAATTCGGAATCTGATAAGTCATAATGCGTCATTATACAAGAAACCCAATGCCGGGATGGGGTATGGTATTCCGGATATGTACAAATCTTACAAAAAAGGATTGAAGTATGCCTCTCGCCGAAGATAGACAAACCTACTCATTGTATGAACTGACCTCTTGCGTTCGTCATTCATTATCGCTCGCCTTTCCTGAAACGTATTGGGTGAGAGCCGAGACGAGTGATGTGCGAGTCAACGCATCTTCGGGACATTGCTATTTGGAATTTGTCGAGAAGAATCCAACGACCAACCAATTGGTGGCCAAAGCGCGTGGTTCGATATGGGCAAAGACCTTTCATGTATTGAAGCGTTATTTTGAAATGGAG
>CAVJQR010000074.1:0-1855 GCA_963651605.1 Agathobaculum sp. | reverse complement strand
AATGTGTTGGTTTGTGTCACAGTCGAATTTCATGAGCTCTACGGCTTCAGTCTGAATGTTGTGGATATTGACCCTACCTACACCTTGGGCGATATGGTGAAGAAGCGGATGGAGATTGTCAGACAACTGCAGGAGGAAGGTGTTTTTACATTAAATAAAGAATTGCCCATGCCCTTGCTTCCTCAGCGGATAGCAGTTATAACGTCACAAACAGCGGCCGGTTATGAGGATTTTGTGAATCAATTGCTTCATAATCAAGCCGGCTATTCTTTCTATGTGAAGCTTTTTCCGGCTTTGATGCAAGGAGAAAAAACAGAAGAATCGGTGATTGCAGCATTGGATGTTATCTATGCAAACCGACAATGTTTCGATGTGGTGGTCATAATCCGAGGAGGTGGTGCCACATCCGACTTGAATAGTTTCGATTCTTACCTCTTGGCCGCAAACTGTGCTCAGTTTCCTTTGCCAATCATCACGGGAATTGGCCATGAAAGAGACGACACGATTGTAGACTTGGTAGCGAATACCCGATTGAAAACCCCGACGGCGGTAGCCGCATTTCTTATAGAATGTATGGATAATCTCGCTGTTGAATTGGAAGATATTCAGCAGATATTGGGTAATAAGACTCGAGCGATTTTGCAAGAACAGCAGAATTTTTTGCAGGCTTTGGCCGCTCGATTCCCGGATATGGTAAGAGGAAGAATAGAGAAAAACCGCTCAGCATTGCAAGTGTTGACGGCAAAACTCCCCATCATTGTCGGAAATCTGCAAGAACGGCAACAGAATTTATTGAATCAACTCCGGCAACGTATGCAAATGGCCTTGGACAGTCGAATGGCGAAAGAGACCCGTTTCTTGGAGTTGCAGGAACAATTCGTCCGTTTGGCATCGCCAGACTATCTTCTCAAACGAGGATATAGTTTGACATTACGACAAGGGAAAATTATCAAATCAGTTACGGGTTTGAATGTTGGAGATACATTGACCACCCGCTTCTCGGATGGAAAAATTGAATCGGTTATTACTGATAATAAATGATATAATAAAAATAGTCAAAGAACTATTCGATTAGAATAATTATTTTTTATGGCAAAGAAAACAGAATCCTATCAAGAGGCCATACAGAAGCTTCGTCAGATAGTTGCTCAAATAGAGACAGGAGACTTAGACGTGGACGTGCTTTCCGAGAAAGTTCGGGAGGCAATGCGTCTGATCCAACTTTGTAAAGACAAACTATACAAGGTAGATGAAGAAGTGAAGAAAGTTTTAGACGGATTGGACGAATGAAAGCATATGTGATTATAGTAGCAGGAGGTAAGGGGTTGCGCATGGGAGGGGAGCTTCCTAAGCAGTTCATACCTTTGGCCGGTAAGCCTTTGCTGATGCATACGGTTGAGAATTTTGGCGATTGGAATCCTAATGCCGAAATTATCTTGGTTCTTCCGCTTGACCATCAAGCCTATTGGAAGATGCTTTGCCAAGAAATCGGATGCCGTGCCCGGCATCGCATCATAACGGGGGGCGAAACACGTTTTCATTCTGTGCAGAATGGATTGAAAGCTATTGCAGATGAGGTGAAAGGTCATGAAGAGGAGACCTTGATTGCTGTTCATGATGGAGTTCGTCCTTTCGTCTCTCACGATGTTATCACCGCCTGTTTTGAGCAAGCCAAGAAGAGTGGGGCTGTCGTTCCTGCCATTCCCTCTATCGATTCCTTGCGTAAAGTTGAGGAGGGTGGTCGTAATTGCCAAGTAGACCGCTCTTCTTTTTATGCAGTTCATACGCCTCAAGTGTTCCGTGCTGACCTCCTTCTTCGGGCCTATTCTCAGCCTTATTCTCCATTGTATACAGA
>CAVJQR010000073.1:10682-12150 GCA_963651605.1 Agathobaculum sp. | reverse complement strand
TTCTTGAATACCAAATAAACGGCCGCCACCAAGAAGAGGAAAGCCAAGGCATGATTCCATTTGAATGTTTCGCCTTTGAAAGCCACCGTGCTGAAAATCACAAAAATGACCAATGTAATCACCTCTTGAATCACCTTGAGCTGAATCAAACTGAAGGGACCGCCATTCTCTCTGAAGCCGATGCGATTGGCCGGCACTTGAAAGCAATATTCAAAAAAGGCCAACATCCAGCTGAAAAGGATGACACCTATCAGCGGCAAATGTTCGAACCAACTGAATTGTTCTTTCATTTTCAAATGACCATACCAGGCACATGTCATGAAAATGTTCGAGATGATTAACATCAAAATCGTATATATGCCATTCATACTATTGTTATTTGTTTGTTTTTTTCGGAAGATAATCGGACTGGATGTTCGTCATGCTGCCCCACAAACTGTAGCGAGCATCGGGATTGATGGCCTCTAAGCGAGCCAAGACATCTTTCATATCGCGGCGACTCGATCCAGATTCATAAGGACAGTTCTTGATCTGTTTCTTGAAATTCAGCAGACGGCCGACTTCAATCAGTTCCTTCTCACTGACAAGGCAAAGCGGACGGATGATCTCCATCGCGAACTTGTTCATCGTGAGTTTGGGAGGCATTGTGCCGAAGGCCCCCTGATGCGTCAAATTCATAAGCAATGTCTCCAAGATGTCGTCTTGATGATGCCCCAAGGCTATCTTGTTGCAATGCTCCGCTTTAGCAATCTCGAACAGAGCCTTACGGCGCGTCCACGAGCAGAGGAAGCAAGGCGACTTGCGGGTATCTGTCGAAGCATCAAATTCCGTTTCGTGCAAGATGAATGGAATGTCGTAGCGAGCCGCACAATTGCGAAGGTACTCTTGGTCGGAACTATAAGGGACATTGCGCATGACAATGTGCGCCACCACCAAATTGAAATGCGGCTTGTAAATACGAGAGCGCTTGCCCAGAAACTCCACCAAGGCCAGAGAGTCTTTTCCACCTGACAATCCGATGAGGATTTTATCACCGTCAGCTATCAGTTCATAATCACGAATCGCCTTTCTGATCTTCTCTTCTACTTTGCGAATCAACAGTTCTTCAGTCGTTAGTTTCACCATATTATCAATATAATGGCGCAAAGTTACGATAAAACAAATTTTATTTCTATCTTTGAAGTTGGATTATCAATAAAAAAACACATGAAACGTTTTGTAAAAAAAATGCTTTGTGCGGTAGGTCTGGCTTTGGCTTGCAATCAGTTGTCGGCCCAAAGCTTGGATCAAGCCAAGAAATTATATAATGAAGGTGAATATGCGGAGGCAAAACCGGCTTTTGAAAAGTTGGTGAAGCAGTCGCCCAGCAACTCATCTTACTGCTTGTGGTATGGCGTTTGCTGTTATGAAACCGGCGACTTGAGCAATGCTGAAAAATATCTGTCGGCAGCCGTCAAGCGCCGCGTGA
>CAVJQR010000073.1:0-10672 GCA_963651605.1 Agathobaculum sp. | reverse complement strand
GTTATTTGGGAGAAGTCTATTTCCAAACATACCGCTTTTCGGAAGCACTCGACATGTATGACGATTATATCGATCTGCAAACAAAGAAAAAGCGGGACACAACCGAAGCGGAAGAACGCCAAGAAATATTGGAAGATGCGCAACGTATGCTTGAAAAGGTAGAGGCTGTAGAGGTGATCGACAGTATCGTTGTTGACAAAGACAACTTCCTTGCCGCCTACACCTTGAGCGAAGAGATGGGTACCCTCACTTCCTATGAAGAATTCTTCCATGAAGATGGTGTCCGATCAACTGTCTATAAAAACCAGAAAGGCGACAAAATCTATTATGCCCAACCGACGGCCGACAATGGATATTGCCTCTTTACACAATCGCGATTGATGGACAAATGGGGAGATGAAAAGCAGTTGCCGATGAATATCAACTCTGCTTCAGACGACAACTATCCTTTTGTCTTGCCCGATGGCGTGACGATCTATTTTGCCTCGAAAGGGAATCACACCTTAGGTGGATATGATCTGTTCGTAACGCGCTATAACATGAATTCAGACAGCTATCTAAATCCGGAACAGTTGGGCATGCCGTTCAACTCGCCGTTCAACGACTACATGATTGTCTACGACGAAGTGAAAGACTTGGGCTGGTTTGTCTCCGACCGCTTCCAACCGGAAGGAAAAGCATGCGTTTATCTGTTCATACCGAACGACCATAAGCGAGTGGACAGTGACGACATAGAGAAAAAACGCCGTTGTGCCGCCCTCTTCTCTATCCAAGACACCTGGGGCGACACCTCCGACTATGCCGAACGCATTCAGCTCTCTCACCGTGAAATTCCTTTTGGAAAGCAAGAAGTGAAGAAAGATTTTGAATTCGTTATCCGCGACAACTTGGTTTATTACACTTGGAATGAAATAAAATCGTCGGAAGCGAAAAACTTATACACAAAAGTTGTATCTTTAAAGCGTGAGATCGCTGCTTTGGAAAAGAAACTGGATGCGTTGCGGTTGGACTATTCCAAATCGCCCGCCAAGCGCAGTCAGCTGGCAACAAAGATCCAAGACGCAGAAACCCAGTTGGAGCAATTGATTGAGCAGCCGGCCGCTTTGGAAAAAGAGGCGCGCAATGCGGAAATAAACTATTTGTTAACAAAAAAATAGAGACTATGATTATAGGTTTGATCGTATTGATACTCATCATGCTCACTGCCATCCTTCTCGGCTTGGCAGAGATATTCTTGTTCCCCGGCATTACAATAGCCGGGATCGGAGGAGTGTTGTTTGCCGGAGGAGGTCTTTACTATGCCTATAATCTTAGCCCCATGATAGGGCATATCACACTGATCGCTTCGGCTATACTGTTTGTCATCGGTATGGTTTGGTTCATGCGTTCCCGCTCTTTGAACAAATTGGCATTGCATACGAATGTAGACTCCCGTTTGGAATCCAGCCAAGATTTGGGTATTCAAGTGGGCGATGAAGGCCAAAGCTTATCCCGCTTGGCGCCGATCGGTAAAGCTCAGTTTGGCGACAAAACAGTAGAAGCGCAATCGGAGGTCGGATTCATTGACGAAAACACGCCGGTGAAAGTAGTTCGGGTGACGGGCTACAATGTAGTAGTGCGCCCTTACAATAAATAATAATAGTAACAATAATCTCAACAACTATGATTGACAACACAACATTTCCTTTTTTCGTGGTAGGTGCTTTCATCTTGCTCCTTGCCATATTCTTCTACTATGTGCCCTTCCTTCTGTGGATTTCGGCCAAGGTATCAGGGGTGAACATATCGTTATTGCAACTCTTTTTGATGCGAATCCGTAAGGTGCCGCCCTATGTCATCACCCAAGCAATGATCGAGGCACACAAGGCCGGATTGAAATCGCTGACGCGCGATGAGTTGGAAGCCCACTATTTGGCAGGAGGCCATGTGGAAAAGGTGGTGCATGCGCTGGTTTCAGCATCAAAAGCCAACATCGAACTGACATTTCAGATGGCAACAGCCATCGATTTGGCCGGCCGCGATGTGTTTGAAGCCGTACAGATGTCTGTCAATCCGAAAGTGATCAATACTCCACCCGTCACGGCTGTGGCAAAAGATGGCATCCAGCTGATTGCCAAAGCACGCGTAACGGTTCGTGCCAATATCAAGCAATTGGTGGGTGGTGCCGGCGAAGAGACCGTCTTGGCCCGCGTCGGAGAAGGAATTGTCTCCTCAATCGGCTCGTCCGAATCGCATAAGTCCGTATTGGAGAATCCGGACTCCATTTCTAAATTAGTACTCCGCAAAGGACTTGATGCCGGAACAGCTTTCGAAATTCTCTCTATCGATATTGCCGATATTGATATAGGAAAGAATATAGGAGCTTATCTATTGATGGATCAAGCGCAGGCCGACAAGAACATTGCTCAAGCCAAAGCGGAGGAACGCCGCGCCATGGCCGTAGCATTGGAGCAAGAGATGAAAGCCAAGGCTCAAGAAGCTCGTGCAAAAGTGATCGAGGCCGAAGCCAACGTTCCCAAAGCCATGGCGGATGCTTTCCGCAGTGGCAACTTGGGGGTGATGGATTATTATCGGATGAAGAATATCGAAGCTGACACCACCATGCGCGAAGCTATTGCCAAACCGGTTTCAACCAGTTCTTCCAATAAACCATTGAAAGGAGAATAACCATGCGAATCATACCAGCCTCCGAATTGATTATCAATGCAGACGGAAGTATATTCCATCTGCATCTGAAGCCAGAACAATTGGCAGATAAAGTGATTTTGGTGGGTGATCCTGCCCGCGTGACAATCGTTGCCTCCCATTTTGACACGAAAGAGTGCGAAGTATCCAATCGCGAATATCACACGGTGACGGGTACTTATAAGGGGAAGCGGCTGACGGTTGTGTCGCATGGCATCGGATCGGACAACATCGACATCGTGTTGAATGAATTGGATGCCTTGGCTAATATTGATTTTCAGACGCGAATGGTGAAAACCGAGAAACGACAGCTTACCCTGGTACGTGTCGGAACCAGTGGAGGGTTGCAATCATTCACGCCGATCGGCACCTATGTTGCCGGAGAAAAAGCCATCGGATTCGACGGTGTTCTCTATTTCTATAAAGACAGCGAACGAGTACGAGACTCGGAGTTTGAAGCTCAATTATTGGAGCAATTGGAGTGGAAGATTCCGAATCTTCGCCCCTATGTGGTATCGTCCGATGCTTCATTACTTGACCAAATCTGTCAAGACGATATAGTTCGTGGTGTAACCATCGCCGCCAATGGCTTCTATGGGCCACAAGGGCGAGAACTTCGCCTTCCGGTTACAGATGCTGAGCTGAACAAAAAAATTGAAGCTTTCGAATGGAATGGTTTCCATATCACAAACTTTGAGATGGAAAACTCGGCATTGGCCGGTCTGGCTGCCCTGCTGGGGCATAAAGCAATGACCGTCTGCTGTATTATTGCCGGTCGTGTTTCAAAACAAATGAACACAGACTATAAAAGTATTGTCAATGGTCTGATCGAGAAAGTATTGGACAGAATCTGACGACATAACGATTTGTAACAGAAACGAGTAGAAAGTACATCTTGCATATTTATACAATAATATGTATCTTTGAGCAGTAAAAAATAATTGAATGATATGATAAGAGAGAATTTCATAAAATTGTATGAAGACAGTTTCAAGGAAAACTGGGCTCTGCCCGCTTTGTCCGATTATGGAGAGTCGCATACATTATCGTTTGGTGATTTAGCAAAAGAGATTGCCCGCATTCATATTATTTTTGACATGTTCAAGATTCAGCCGGGAGACAAGGTCGCTCTTATTGGAAAAGATTGCGCGAATTGGTGCGTTGTCTATATGGCTACTGTAACATATGGGGCGGTAATCGTCCCTATTCTGCAGGATTTCAATCCGAATGATGTGCATCATATCATCAATCATTCAGAATCAATCCTACTGTTTTCCTCCGACAAAATTTGGGAAACACTTGAATCTGAAAATATGGAAGAGATACGTGCCGCCTTTACCTTGAAGGACTTTTCATGTATCTACCAACGATCTGAAGAAGATGTTCCTTGCAATACTTCCACAATAGATAAATTGTTTGCCCAAAAGTATCCCAACGGTTTCAGCAAAGCGGATATTAAATATGTAGATCAAGACAACGATAAGGTCGTATTACTCAACTATACTTCCGGGACCACAGGATTCAGCAAAGGAGTCATGCTGACAGGAAACAACTTGGCCGGTAACGTCACCTATGCCCGGACCTTGGATGTGTTGTTCAAAGGCGAGCGCGAATTGTGCTTTCTTCCATTAGCCCATGCCTATAGTTGCGCATTCAATTTTTTGGTTCCCATGGCATTTGGAGCTCATGTCTTTTTATTAGGAAAACTTCCTTCTCCAAAGATCATCTTAAAAGCCTTCGAAGATGTCAAACCCAATCTGATATTGACGGTACCGTTGATCTTGGAAAAGATATACAAGAAGATGATTGTTCCGCAATTAAGCAAGCGTCCTATCAAGTTTGCATTGAATATTCCGATCGTTCGCGACCAGATTTATGCACGAATCCGGAATAAATTGGAGGAGGCTATGGGCGGCTGTTTCCGCGAAGTGATCGTCGGTGGGGCAGCTATGAACCAAGAGGTAGCCGACTTCCTGTATAAAATCAAGTTTCCGTTCACCATCGGATACGGAATGACCGAGTGCGGCCCGCTGATCAGCTACGACAATCATGCCGAATATGTACCATCTTCGTGCGGACAGATTCTGAAAGGGATCATGAAAGTACGCATTGATTCGGATGATCCCTATAACAATGTAGGAGAAATCCAAGTATCCGGCGAAAACGTCATGAAAGGATACTACAAAAATGAAGAGGCAACGCGAAATACTTTCACCGAAGACGGGTGGCTGAAAACAGGCGACTTGGGTACCATCGACAGGAACAATCGTATCTATATCCGTGGTCGAAACAAGACAATGATCCTAAGTTCAAACGGACAAAATATCTATCCGGAAGAGATAGAATCGAAATTAAATAATTTACCATTCGTCATGGAAAGTGTGGTCATTGAAAAGAATGGGAAACTGATAGGCTTGGTTTATCCGGATTACGACGCGGTAGACAATGCCGGAATTGACCATAATAATTTGAATGAGATCATGGAACACAACCGAAAAGACCTCAACAAATTGCTGGCTCCATACGAACATGTAACCGCTTTGCAACTCTATCCGACAGCTTTTGAGAAGACTCCCAAAAAGAGTATCAAACGCTATTTGTATACAAACTACTGATATTTAACCGGGTTTTTAGCCATAAATAGAAGAACAAGGTTTCTTGACAAGGCCATTTTTTAACGCTTTGTCAAGAATTTTTTATGAAATAGACTCCAACTATAAAAATTATTGTAATTTTGCCGCCGTTTGGTGATAGCGACTTCGTTCGAAGTTACTATAAAAGGGAATTCGGTTTGAATCCGAAACAGTGCCCGCTACTGTGAACCCCTCCTAAAGAAAAGCAAAAACTCTTGCCACTGTCATACCGATGGGAAGGCTGCTTTTTGGGGAAGTCAGGAAACCTGCCAACAATACAAACATACAATGTCCTTTCGGGGTCAAGGGGACGGATGATTGATGCTATCTTTTGTACACTACTTAGAATGGAAGTATAGATAACAGTCTAAAGACAACGATGAAGAAATATCGTAGTCTTTTGACTCAGTCATTGTTGTGTGTACAATCAAAAAAGTTGATGATAGTCAGAACTATATAATAGATAAATGATGATGAACAAGAATCTAACCGCTTTATTTTTAGCGGCTCTTGGCTTGAATTCAGTACAAGCACAAGAACAAAATCATGAAAGTAAGATCGATACGACTTACAGCATTCAAGAATTGACGGTTTCTGCAGCGCGCAAACCTCGCCCGCATGTAACAAAACTGGATGTACCTATCCGCTACCTTCCGCTCTCCGTCAACAATATTTCGGCCAGCAGCTTGGAGTTGCGCGGTATCCGTAACGTACAAGATGCCGTTCGTTTTATGCCGGGTGTCCGTATTCAGACGACTTATGGTGCATTCCAACAGTTGTCAATCCGTGGCTTCGACCATTCCATTATGATGATCGATGGTATTCGTGATGAGCGTTCTGCCCTCGACAATTCCTACCCAATGCCCGATTTGTCTTCCATCGAATCTATCGAATTGCTGAAAGGCCCGGCATCTGTACTCTATGGTCACTCTGCTGTCGGTGGCGTATTGAACATTGTCCGTAAATCTCCGACTGAAAAACAGACGTTGAATGCTCGCGTAGCTTACGGAAGTTTCGAAAACAAAGAGGCCACATTCGGCGTTGGGGGCAAATTGCTCGGTCCCGTCAACTACTATGCCAACTTGAACTATGCCAATCAAGAGGGCTGGCGCGATAATGGAAACAGTCGATTCTCCGGCTACTTGGCCTTGTCTGCCGATTTGAGCAAGAACGACAAATTGGATGTTCGCGGAGCTTTCAACCGTGACTTCTACGGTACAGAAATCGGTCTTCCTGATTTGATGTCGAATGATGTTTACGATGCCAACTCGGGTTCACTCTATTTGCACAAGAATGATATGTTGCCGGGCTTGAATCGTAAGGCACGTTACAACAATGAATCCGACTTCATGTATAGCCGCGCTTGGAACATATCTGCCGAGTATGCTCACACTTTCAATAATGAAACGAAGCTGACTGATCGTGTTTTCTACACAAATGATGACATCGATTACTTCGGAACCGAGTCATTGGATTACTTGGAAAGTGACGATCCAATCTATAATCATTATTATATGAAGAATGACAAGAAACGTTATATCTGCTTGGACACCGTCTATTTGTCATTCCCGCTTCGCTTCGAACACGTGGCCAAGACCGTTACGAATACGCTCGAATATACGGGCAAAGCCTACACGGGTAACGTCCGCCACAACTTCTTGGCCGGATATTCGCTGGTAGCGATGGACAGAACAAGCTTCTCCGGCTACGACTTGGGCGACGATGTTAAGGGACCTGGTCTCTATTCCCACGTATCAGTCTACGATCCTCACAGCATGGGTTATATGGTAACGAAATTCTCAAAGGCAACCATTACCCACCACTATTCCAACAGTTTGAATGTTCAGGATATGATCGAGATCAACGACAAATGGAAAGCATTGGTAGCTTTGCGCTATGACTTCTTCCGTTATTTGCGTGCGACGGCAACCACTCCGAACGGCGACCACGAATATGAGAACCGCACCGCCTACAGCCGTATCAAGAACAGAGCATTGACCTACCGTGTGGGTGCCGTCTATTTGCCTCATCCTAACACTTCTTTGTATGCATCTGTAGCATCTTTCTTCAAACCGATCCGTACATTCTATCAAGACAATGTCATCTATGTAGATGCCAATGGTGAGCGTTTCGAACCGACCAAGAACGAAGAGGTCTTCAAACCGCAGAAAGGTTACCAAGCTGAAGTCGGTGCCAAATATCAGTGGCGCAATATCTTGACGGCAAACGCAAGTTTGTTCTACATCAAGAAGATGAACAGTACCGCAACCCTGAAGAATGACTATCAAGTAGAAAAGGATGGACAAACCACTCGCATGAGCATCATCGGTCAGGTTGGTGTACAAGATTCGAAAGGTTTTGACTTCGATGTAACCATTACTCCTGTCAGCACGTTGGCTATGACCATTGGTTATGGCTTGAACGACTCCAAGATCCGCAAGATGAAGGAGGTGAAAGACGCAGAACTGGCAGCTGCCATCTACGGAACTGATCCATCAAGCTCGAAAGCAAGCTTGAACAGCCAAGAGGGCAACTGGCAGAGCAACGTGCCTAACCAAACCTTCTACGCTTACGGTAGCTATACTATTCCGCGCGGTGTGCTGAAGAATTTGGAGTTCCACCTCAGCAGCAGCTACACGGGTAAGGTTTACCGCAATACTGCCAACAGCACTTGGTTCAATCCGTATTGGATCACCGACTTCGGTATGTCTTATTTGTTGAACCAACATGTTCATCTTACTTTCAACTTGAACAACCTCTTCGACAACGAATACTACAACCAGGCTCTCGGCCAGCAGATGGTTCCGAGCATGCCTCGTAACTTCCAGGTGGCTATTTCCTATACTTTATAATAGAATAACAATTTTACGGAAGCCGGACGGCACGAACTTGCAAGTTTGTGCCGTCTTTTTTTATCAACGAAACATTGCTCTCGGGCTGTCTACTTCTTGAAGAAATTAAAAAAGAAATAGGTGGCTGCCCACTCTTTCTTCACGCCCTTCGCCGAGCCAATCTGCACGTTCGAACCATTGCGGACAGAGCCGTCTGACGTTATTTTCCCGATCTGAATGTTCGACGCATTGCGCACTACTCCATCAGAGGAGACACGCCCTACCGTCACATTCGAGGCATTTCGGATAGTACCATCGGAAGAAATCTTTCCGATCTGTATGTTCGATGCATTGCGAATCGCACCGCCGGAGTCGATCTTTCCGATCTGTACGTTCGATGCATTGCGAACTACTCCGTCCGAAGTGATTTGACCCACCTTGACATTTGAAGCATTTCGCAAATCTTGTGCATGGATAACGATTGGCAAACCGGTCGCCAACAATAAAGATGTGATAATTGAAAAATACTTTTTCATAATGGTTTAAATTAAAAATTACAAGAATAAGCTGCAAGCCCTGCACATGGTTTGGTGATGCGCATGACTTATCGGTTGCAAGATAATGAAAATATTTGAGATAACAAACAGTTTGCTTTCATTGCAACAGCCGACTATTACTAAAAAAAGATATTGGAAGAATCTCTACAAAACCGCCGACAACTTAAAAACATTCTCGACAATGCCAAAATAGTTTCTCCGCATAAAACTGCAGTTTACATAGGAGAAAACTGCAGTTCATTCGGGGGAAAACTCGAGTTTCATGCCGAGAAAACTTTTCAAAACTGCTGAGTATAGGATACTATTGTGTGCAACAATATTCTTATTGTAGCACACGTTTCCACCAAGCATAAGCGGCGGCTATTTCTTCGCAATAGGTCTGTTGCGTCAAACGCTGAAGGTTTCGGCTGGCGTATGAGGGATGATAGACTTCAAGATAGAGACGTTTGCTGCTGTGATGAATGATACATGAACCCTCTCGTTGCTCGGAAGCGTTCTCCATCATTTCGCCCAAGATGGAATATCTACCCGCAAAGCCACTCTTTACAGCCTTTATCGTACCACCTAATATTACCACATCGGGCTGATATAAATCGACTTGTGCTTTCAAGATGGAAGCATTTTCTTTGCCTTTCATCTCAATAAATTTGTCATCTGTCGAAGACGAGTCGCGGTTCAACAACTTGCTGACATTGATATAAGCGGTATGTTTTTTAAACAGATCATACACTTCTGATGTATCGATCCGCTGCTTCACCTCGTCGAATGAGCAACCGCGGGCCAACATATTGGCGATAATGACCATCGGCTCGAAGGTGGGGCGCCCCTCTTTCGCCTGCTCCTTTAGGCTCATCTTCTCGTTTAAGGAATCCGTCACGCTCCATCCTCCCCTGTCGTCGACCTTGCTATATGGTTCTTTCAACACAAACAATAGGCGAGGACGGGCATTGACATAGCGATCGGCATCGATCGGGCCGTCCAAAATCGGGAGCTTGTTCGGATCTTTTCCCAATAATGTCATAATCTCCTCGTTCTGTTTTCTTACTTTTATAGAAAAATTATTCATAATTCCCTACAATTAAAGGTTAATAAAAAAGCGGCGGCAGGAGAAAGCGCTCCTCTCCTACCACCTGCAACATTGTCACCCGATCCGCTGCACATCGCAATAGACCGTGGAGAGTATTCCCGCTCGTTTGGCATCGATTCCATACTTTCGCATAAACGCTTCGGCCACCAAGTGACCGCCGTTGGTCGTCAATGGATTCGACGATGTAGAAGAGGTCACGACCTCTACACTCATTCCTTTCTCGACCCTGATCCCACCCGAGACCTTGGTCTGCTTCACTGTAATTCTGTATAGTGGCATACTGTTATGATTTGGATTTACGATATTTTTCTAATTCACCATTGACGGACTGGACAATGAAAAGAAACACCGCCGCATCGTCCACCATTCCGGCTATAGGCAAGAAGTCGGGTATGATATCGATGGGGGAAACCACATAGATAATGCCGGCAAGAATCGAGAGAAGTGCCGCAACACTATAATCTTTATACTTTCCCGAAATGATATCTTTGACGTAGTTGATGCATTCAAGCATATTGTCCTTGATCTCCGCAAGGCGACCGTCTTGCAAAAACTCCTGAAACTTCTGCAACAAACCGTTCGTCTTCTCTTTGTCGTTCAGATACTCCTTGGCCTTGTTCGACCAAGAACTGTCTCCCAAAAACTTCCTTATAATTTCCGCTGTCTCCATGATACGATGGTTTTTGTTTTCAACTCTCGAAATGCCGATAGACGTTCAATCCATTTTCATCTCACCACAAATGTAAAAAGGAAACCTCACAATTACTACTCATTTGGGGGAGATTTAAAGTTAAAAAACATAATGGAGCCACAAAAAAACAACCGCCCTGTTTCATTCGTTTAAATGTTAAAAAAGAAACGTTCTCTCCCTTCATGAAT
>CAVJQR010000072.1:0-12306 GCA_963651605.1 Agathobaculum sp. | reverse complement strand
GGCAAAGGTTCTGCTCCGGTTCTTCTACTATGTTTATAAAATGAGAGTATTTGAAACGAGAAGAGACACTTCTTGCCATCGCAAATTTTACATCTTCCGTCAGGGAATTGTCATTCATGATTCTGTCAATTTCCTTGTTGATTTGCTTGATCTCCTGTTGTTCAAGTTCTTTTTTCGAGGTGTTGTCCTGTACTACTTCCGACAAATACCTGGACACAAGCGCAAGGGGCAAGAGTGACTGGTATCCGCTTGAGGCAGCGGAAAGACGAATCTTATAGTTGTTTCCTTTAACCCATGATACTTTATTTAAGGAGTCATACTCAAATTGTACCTCGTTGAACGGAAGAGAGTAACCGGTTTTCAAGGATTCTTTGGCATTTTCAAATTCTTCCAGAAACGTTTGTAATGACTGGGGCAGATCTTTCAGTTTGCTTGTGTTGTCGATTGTACTGAGAAAGTTACGTTCAGCCGGTACATACATCACCTTTGCTACATGATAATCTTCTCGGATGGCTTTTGTTTCAACAGAAAACTGTCCGCTTTTGAATATGAAATTATAATGTAATCCTTGAAATTTGATATAGGTGTCTTCCTTGAAATAATTCTCCAAGCGATGATAAGCACAATATTTTTTCTGAAAACGTGAGTAGGATATGAGATATTTATCCGTGACAATATGGCGTGCAAGTGCTTTCTCCATCCAGGTGAACATGGAATAGAGTTTGGCAATCGTGCTTTTTCCCGAACCTTGTCGACCGATGAATATGGTATATTTGTTGAATACAATCTGCATCTTTTCGATCGGTCCGAAGTGTTCGATATCCAATATAATCAAGCTTTCATTCATAATTGTATCTCTTTATCTTAGGCACTCAATAATCTTTGTACAAAGATAGTGAAATTATGGAAAGAAACAAGTCTTTTTTGCTATCCCCAAAAAAGGGGGAGCTTGTCGGGACTGATTGGAGGATTATACCCGTACAGACTCCCTGTGGTTGCCCTATTCTGAAAAGTTTTCTCGGCATGAAACTCGAGTTTTCTCCCGAATGAACTGCAGTTTCATGCCGACTAAACTACGGTTTCGTGCCGTGAAATTTTTGAAGCGTTCTCGACAAACGTCTATTTTTCTTCCGGCTTCAGCTTGGCTTCCCACCCATAATCGATGTATTCCCAGCCGAGTGTATTGTCGTTATGTACGTGAACGAGGAGATAACCCTCTTCGGTATCGACCAGTTCGCCGCGCCACCAGTTGGCACATACGGCACCGCCTGTGACGAACCAATGGCCGCGCTCGCGCAACTCTTCGTGAATATGCTGGTGTCCTTGCAGAACGACCTGTATATTGTAGCCTTTCAGCATATCGACCACCTGCTTGGTGTTGGCGATCATGTCGTAGGGTTTGAAATTTCCTTCGACAACCGGGTAGTAGAGAGAGAGCATCGGCACGTGGAGCGAGATGACGATCGGCATCTCTTTTCCCGTCTTTTCCAGGTCTTGGCGCAACCATTCCAACTGTTCTTTGCCGATCTGATACTCCTCCAGTGGGCCGTCGGTCGAGTTAAGAATGATAAAGTGGACCCCTTTGTGGTCGAATGTCGTGTGGGCCGGACCGAAATATTTCTCGAAAAGCTGTGTGCCATAGATGTCGTCTTTGCCGTCGCGGAAGTAATAGCGGTCGTGGTTACCCATCGTGAAGTGGCATTCGATGCCCGCCTCATCGACGATATCGCGGAAGTGGGCGTGCATCGTTTCTGCCAATTCCGCCTCCTCTGCCTTCATGAAATTGGTAGTAACATTGTCGCCGCCGAAGAGGATAAAGTCGATGCCGCGGCTCTTCGCGTCGGCCATTGCCTTGCGCATGCCGTTATCGCCGTCGCCCGGATTGTCGGGGTAGAGATGAACGTCCGTCAAGAACGCGAAGGTGAATTTGTCGGCTGAAGCAGTGTCTGCGCTTGTTTCGGCAGCCGATTGCTCTTTCTGTGGCACGCATCCGATAAAGGGTAGCGGCAAGAGCCAACCGGACATTTGTAAGAATTGTTTTCTATTCATAAGTTATTGCTTTTTAGTCTCGTATCGAATTATCACAAAGTTCTGTATTTGTTTTGAGATATGCAATAGCAAACGGTCATTGCATACCTCCTGAAAACAGGAAGGTGTCCCTGATTATTGGGTCTCTACGCACCTTTTTTTGAGAAAGAAGAGCGTGGACGGGGGGGGAATGGTTTACTTGCCTTTTCGGCGGTAGTCATTGAAGCGCGCCATCACCTCGGCAACGTAGCGGACTGTCTCCGTCCCGCGGAGGTAGCCGTGCCGGCAGATGGTGTCATTATAATAGGTGGGGTCGCTCTTCAGACGAATGTATTCGGCGACGTTGCCCTCCCAAACGTGGGGGTCCTTGCCATATTTTGTGGCCAACCGTTGGGCATCGTATACGTGACCGATGCCGGCATTGTAGGCAGCCAGCGTGAAGCGGATCTTCTCGGTCGGGTCCTTTACCTCCGAAAATCCCTGACGGAAACGTTGGAGGCAGCTGACGGCCGTCTCGATGGAGCCTTCCGGTGTCTTCAGTTCGTGGGGCATGACACCCAACTGGCGGGCGGTGTTGGGCATGATGCCCATCAACCCTTCGGCGCCGGCCCACGAGATGACCTCGGGGTCGAAACGAGACTCCTGGTAGGCGATGGAGGCGAGGAGGCGCCAGTCCCAGCCCAAGCGGTGGGCCTGCTTTTGGAACAGCTCGTCGAATGGCGAGATATGTCCTGCTTGGATGGTTGTTTCCGTCATGTTGCTGCTCGCTTTGCTCGACTCGAAATAGCGTTTGTGGATCGACTTGAACGACGGATTGTGCCGTTTGTCGTTGGCCCAGGCGGTAATGGCCTCGGCCAATAGGGGCGCGTCTTGGCGTACGGCCCACGATGATCGTTGCGAAAAGCTGATTTGCAGACGAATGTCGAGATTCCAATAGTAGGTTTTGTTGAGTTTGGCCACGTTGTCGTCGCTCACGGTATAGGCTATTTCTCCTTTCGAGACCATGGCCATGAGGTCCTCGTTCGAGAGAGAATCCTTGTTGGAGTAGACGATCTCGATGCCGCCTCCCAACTCATCGTTCAGGTTGTGGATCCGTTCGGCATATTTCGTTTGCGGAAGCACCACCACCTGCTTGCCGATCAGCTGCGTGACGTCGGTCAGTAGCGTGTCGCCCGTGTTGGCCCGTTGCACGATCACCTGGTGCGTCAGCTGCTCACGTCCGCAGAAGCGCAGTTTTTGTTTGTTCTCGTTGCTGACAAAGATCGGGTAGGCAATGACATCCGCCTCGCCCTTTTCGACCATTTCTATCAGCTCGGTGTTGTTTTTTGCGATCTTGATCTCCAACTGCAGCCCTTCCGATTCGGCAAAGTCCTTGATCAGATCGTATTCATAGCCCATGTTTTGCATTTTGTATTGGAAATAGGAGGTCGAACTGTAGAGGGTTACAGCCGTGAGGGTCCCCTTTTCCTTGATAGAAGGTAAATCGAACGGGGCATTGCCTCCCTTCTTCACTCGCGGAAAGAGCCCATAAACAATGGCTCCGACCAGCAATATAAGGATGATGACAATGCCCCGTTTCATATTATGCCGGTTGGGTCGTGTCACGCGCTTCGAGCAACACGACATTTTCTACGTGGTGAGTATGCGGAAACATATCGACCGGCTGCACACAACGTACGGCATAGGCCTCGTCCAGCAGGTTCAGATCGCGCGCCTGGGTTGCAGGATTGCAACTGACGTAGACGATGCGCTTCGGACGCGCACCCAAGATGGTCTTGATCACGTCGTCGTGCATGCCGGCGCGTGGCGGGTCTGTGATGATAACATCCGGACGACCGTGCTCGTTGATGAACTCCTCGGTCAGGATATCCTTCATGTCGCCGGCATAGAAGAGGGTGTTCTCGATGCCGTTCAAGGCGGAGTTCACCTTTGCGTCCTCAATGGCTTCCGGCACATATTCGATGCCGATCACCTTGCGGGCCCGGCGTGAGACGAAATTGGCAATGGTGCCGGTTCCCGTATAGAGGTCATATACCAGCTCGTTGCCCGTCAGCCCGGCGAAATCGCGAGCCACCTTATAGAGGTTGTATGCCTGCTCGCTGTTGGTCTGGTAGAACGATTTCGGTCCGACCTTGAACTGCAGTCCCTCCATCTCCTCGATGATATGGTCCTTTCCCTTGAAGAGATGCACCTCCTGGTCGGTGATCGTGTCGTTACATTTCTCGTTGATCACATAGAGCAAGGAGGTGATCTGCGGAAAGCGGTCGGCGATGTGGGAAAGCAGTGCCTCGCGTTTGGCTGTGTCTTCGTGGAAGAAGACAAGCACCACCATCAAGTCGCCCGTCGAAGCCGTGCGGATCATCAGGGTTCGCATGAATCCTTCCTGGTTGCGCAAGTCGAAGAAGGGGTAACCCTCGTGCGATAAACAGTAATTTTTCACCTCGAGACGGATTTGGTTCGAGATCTCCTCCTGCAACCAACACTTGTGGATGTCCAGCACCTTGTCGAACATACCGGGAATATGGAAGCCGACACCGTTCATGTTGTCGATAGCTTCGCCCGAATTTACCTGCTCCTCCAGCAACCATTTCTTGTTGGAGAAGGTGTATTCAAGCTTGTTGCGGTAGAATCGGGTGCGGGCCGATCCCAAGATCGGGCGGATCTCATCCATATGAATCTTGCCGATACGGGTCAGGTTGTCCACTACTTGCTTCTGCTTGTAGCGGATCTGTGCCTCGTAAGGCAAGTGCTGCCATTTGCAACCTCCGCACACGCCGAAATGCTCGCAGAAAGGTTGCTCGCGTTCTTGGGCATATTCGTGGATGGCCACCACCTTGCCCTCTGCATAATTATGCCGTTTCTTGAATAATTGGATGTCAACGACATCGCCGGGGGCCGCAAAGGGCACGAAGACAACCATGTCGTCCACGCGTGCCAATGCTTTCCCTTCTGCCGCTACATCTGTGATCGTTACCTTTTCCAAGAGGGGTAACGGTTTCCTTTTTCGTGCCAATTTATGTAAGTTTTGTTATGGATTTACAAATTATTTCTTGATGTTTGGCAATTCCAGACCATAGCCTTTTGCCTTGTCTTCGCGTTTCAGCAGGATAGCCACGAAGAGTGCTACGACACCGAAGCCCATGAAGATGCACATCGGCAAGGTATAATCGTAGGCCGGGCCGCCATTCGTGGTGTCCAGCTTGCAGTACTTGTCCAATACCCATCCGATCAAAGCCGGGACACCCATGAGGCCCCAGTTCTGAACCCAGAAGATCAATGCATAGGCCGTACCCAGTTGTTTTTCCGGAATGATCTTCGGAACGGAGGGCCACATAGCCGATGGAACCAATGAAAAGGCGATACCCAATACGATCATGACGATCGTGGCAAACCACCAAACATTCAGCAATGGCATGGCAAACAGGAAGTGAACGCCGATCAGCATGATGGCACCCAGCATCATAATGGAAGCACCTTTGCCTTTACGGTCGTACAGATTGCCGAAGAACGGGGTCAGGAAGAGAGTTCCCAATGGCAACAAGCTCGGGATCAACCCGGCCAGTTCCTCTTCAACATTGTATTTGTTGACCATCAGGTCTGCCGCATATTTCAAGAATGGGAAGACGGCAGAATAGAACAAGACGCAGAGAAGGGCGATCAACCAAAAGCCCTTGTTCTTGATGATGAGCAATACATCCGACAGGCGGAACGGCTCTTCGCTTTCCTCTTCCCGGCTCGACATGGAAGCATCCAGCTTGCGGTCCATCACAATGTAAACCATGAAGGAGATGGTTCCGATGCAGAGCATGATCAAGCAAAGCAAGATCGGCGCGGAAACGCTCTGGAAGTATTTGGCAAAAGGAACGGTAACGGCCATCGCCAACATCGTACCGATACGCGCCGTGGCCATCTCCAATCCCATGGCCAACGCCATCTCTTTGCCCTTGAACCACTTCACAATGATCTTGGATACGGTGATACCGGCAATTTCGACACCGACACCGAAGATGGCATAGCCGACGGATGCGAGAGCCACTTGCGACTTCATGCCCAAAATCATCCCGTCAGGCGAGCCGATTATCCCGGCAACGGCCGCATATTTGATGGCGCAACCGATTACCATGAGGAGGCATGAGCCTAAACCGGTGAAGCGGACGCCCATCTTGTCGAGGATCATTCCGCCGAAGATCAGCATCAAAAAGAAAACATTGAACCAACCGTAGGCGCTGGTGAAGAGACCGAAATCGGTACTGCTCCAACCCAATTCGGATTCCAGCATCGGCTTTAATGGAGACATGACGTCGGTCAGGAAGTAACCGCACAGCATGGTGAACGCCACAATGGCGAGGGCAGTCCAACGCGCTGCCTTGGACTCGCTCAGTTTTTGTTGAATAATTTCTGTCATATGAACTTGTTGTTAAATTTTGAAATAGCTTGTTTGTGTCAAGGCATCCGCCACGATGAACGTGCTGCCGCCGATAAAGATCAGATCGTTCGGCGCGGCGTCCTGAAGTGCTTGCCGCAGAGCTTCGGCAACGTGGGCATATGTCGTTCCTTTCAACCCGTGGGTGGCTGCTTGTCGGGCAAACTCTTCGGCGGGAAGGGCCCGAGGAATGGCCGCTTGCGTGAAGTAATAGACGGCCTCTTTCGGCATCATGGCCAGCACACCGTTGATATCCTTGTCGTTTACCATACCGACTACCATCCGGAGGTGGGCATAGTGTGGAGCTTCGGTCGCCAATTGGCGGGAGATGTACTGCCATCCGCCGGTGTTATGTCCCGTGTCGCACACCACTTTGGGCGATTGTTGCAAGGTTTGCCAACGACCCATCAGCCCGGTCTGCTCCACCACATGGGCGAAACCTTCGCGGATAGCGGCGGCTGGTGTGGCAATGCCGAGGCTGTTCAACACGCGGATTGCCGTAAAAACCGTAGCGGCATTGTGGGGTTGGACGATACCTCCGAGCTCGTCGTCGACCATGCCGTAAGGCGTTGTAAAGTGCCATCGTCCGTCCTGGCCCGGTTCGCCGGCCGTGATCGTGCCGTCTTCGGTCGAGGCAAAGAGCGGCGCTTCCATCTCTGCTGCCTTGTGGTGGAACACTTGCATCACTTCCGGCTCGTGCACGTCGCCGATCACCACGGGGACATGCGGCTTGATGATGCCCGCTTTCTCCGCAGCAATGGCCTCTAAGGTGTTGCCCAAAAACTGCACATGATCCTTGCTTATGTTGGTGATGACACTTACAATAGGGGTGATGATGTTCGTGCTGTCCAGCCGTCCTCCCAATCCTACCTCAATGACAGCGATATCCACGTTCATTTCTCTGAAGTAGGCGAAGGCCATGGTCGAGGTCAATTCGAAGAAGGAGGGGTGAAGCGGTTCGAATGTCGTGCGGTGTTGTTCCACAAAACCGATGACATAATCCTTGGAAATCATCTCGCCATTGATGCGGATCCGCTCTCGGAAATCCACCAGATGCGGGGAGGTAAACAGTCCTACCCGGTAGCCGGCCTGTTGAAGGACGGAGGCCAACAGATGACACGTCGAACCCTTTCCGTTGGTACCCGCCACATGAATCGTTCGATAGGCCCGATGGGGGTTGCCCAGTTCGTTATCCAATGCTATACTTGTCGCCAAACCCGGCTTGTAAGCCGAGGCCCCCTGGCGTTGAAACAGGGGCATACTGGTGAACAAATAGTGTAATGTCTCTTCGTATGTCATTTCTTTATTACCTAATATAAGGGGCAAACTTACTTAAAAATATCGAAAAAATGAAATAAGAGAGCAAAACGTTCATGATAACGTCTCCTTTTTTGCATTGGGAAAGCGGGGAGAGGGGGGCAGATCAGTCCCTCCGTTTTATCGTTATCATACGGGATCATTCTCCGATTCTCCCCTCGTTTTGTGGCGGTATTGCTCGGGGGTACACGCTTCGAACGTTTCGAACAGATCGGCCAGTTGCCGGCATGAGGAGAATCCTAACCGACTGACAATCTTGTCGATGGGTTGATCCGTGTCGGCCAACTGCTCTTTGGCGAGGAGGAATCGGCGACGGAGAATGAGTTGCTCGGTCGATTCGCCTGTTTTCTGTTTCACCATACTGTCAAAATAGGCTTCCGACAGGTGGTGTTCTTTGGCAAAATAGGCGACGACGAGCTTCGGATTGTTCAAGCAGATACAGCCGCTGCGGATCCAACTGTCGAGATCTTTTGTCACTTTGGCGACGATCGGGTCGTAGAGATGTCCGCGGGTGATGAACTGCCGGTCGTAGAAACGCCGGCAATAGTCGAGGAAAAGTTTGAGATAATCCGTCACGAGCATCTCCGAATAGCGGTCGTACCCCCGGCTCATCTCGTCGAGAATGTGTCGGATAGCATCGTCGAGTACTGCTTTTTCTCGGGCCGACAGGTGCAATGCCTCGTTCTGTTTATAGTCGAAGAAGGGGTATTGCGTTATTTCGCACGGGATATGGAACGGAAATATTCGGGCCCGGAAGCAGACAACCACGGCATCAGCCGGCCCGTTGTGCTGCAGCAGTTTCGAGTTAGCACCTGAGGGTGGGAGGAAAGAGACGGTACCTTCCTGAAAGTCGCAGCGCAAGCGTCCGCTTCTCGGCAGACACGCTTTTCCCTGCAAGACGATGATATGTCTGTTTTCTATCACCTCATTTGTCAGCTCTGCCGGCGGAGCAATGCAAATATCCGATGGGAAAAACGGCAACATTATACGGCCAATTTACGGAAATCGTTCGGAGTATAGCCCGTGTTCTTCTTGAAGATACGGTTGAAGTGTTGCGAGTATTGAAAGCCCAACTCGTATGCTATTTGGCTGATGCTCTTACCGCTGCCCAAAAGCATCTCCTTGGCCATGTCCATGATCTTGTTCTGTATGTACTCTTGTGCCGTCATTCCGGTCTCTTTCTTGATCAGATCGCCGAAATAGTTGGGCGACAGGCATACTTTGTCCGCAAAATATTTCACTTTGGGCAGGCCCTCTTTCTCTTGCAGTCCCTCGGTATAGTAGTTTTCAAGGAGATCTTCGAAACGGGTGAGGATATCTTTGTTGGCAACGGTGCGGGTGATGAACTGGCGCGAATAGAACCGCAGGCAGTAGTTAAGGGCCAGTTCGATGCTTGTGGCGATGAGTCTTTTGCTGAACTTGTCGATGGGTTGGCTCAACTCCAGTGCGATCTTGTTCAGACAATCCGTAAAGATCATCTTTTCCTCGTCAGAGAGGTGCAGAGCCTCGTTGGAAGAGTAGGAGAAGAAGCCGTAGTTGCGGATCTCCTTGCCGAGGGTTGTACCTTTGATCAGGTCCGGGTGAAACAGCAGTCCGCGGGCTTGCAGCTTCATGTTCGGATCGATGTTGGCTTCCACCACTTGCCCCGGGGCAAAACTGGTGATCGTTCCCTCCTGATAGTCGTATGTCTGTCGGCCATAGCGGATATCGCCACACTTCAACTCCTTCAGGAACAGTGCATAAATGCCGTAGTTAAGTACGATACGGCCCGGACGGCGGGTGGCTTTCGACAGGTCCACCACGCTGACGAGCGGGTGCAATGTCTCCAATCCAAACAGTTCGTTGTAGGCGGTGATGGTGTCCAGTTTGTAGATCTCTTCCATATTCCTCTTGTTTTTATTCCATTTGCAAAGATAAAAGATTCATTCATACGGACATAACCTTTCGCCAACTATCCGTAAAAAGGTGAAGACAATCCGCAAAATGTATACGATTCCTCTCTTCGCAAGGTGGGGATGATACGACAAAGGGCCCTCCGTGGAGTAATTGGCTCCGCAGAAGGCCCTTGCTGTGTGGTTACCCTATTTATTGTTAATGCTTTCTAAATCAATGGATCAACTCGACACTGCGCTTGATGAAGTTGCTCAATGCCTCGCCTTTCAGCAGGCCGTTGCTCAAGAGGGCCAAGTCGATCAGCTGGCTGACCTTATGGTTGCCGGCGGCATACTCGGCAATGATCTTGTTGCTCTCGACGCGCAACTCGGCAATTTTCTTGTTCGTGTTGGTGACGTCTTCCTTTTCGGCTTCGGTGATCTCTTCCTCTTTCTTGCTGTTTTGTGCCTCGCGGAGGTCGGCCTGACGGGCTTTCCAGCCTTTGAGGTCGGCAAGAATCGGTTGCAACTTCTCGGTGCATGCGCTCTCTTCGTCGCTCAAGATCTCTTTTACAAGGGCATGATCCGTGTTGACTACGAGATTGTAGCTGTCAGGCATTTCACCGTAGAACGACATGCCCGGCTGCATGGCCGACATCTGTCGCATACGGCGCATATATTCGCTTTGGGTCAGGACAACAGGGTTCGTGGTTTCGCCCAATGCTTCAAGCGTCACGTTGAAGTCGGCCTTCTCCAGTTTCGGAGTCTGGCTCTTGAACACCTCTTGCAGGGCTTCGCGCTGCTCGTCGCTGAGTTGGACATGGTTGGTCTCCTCTTTCGGGATGAGTCGGTCGATTGTCTCGCTGTCCACGCGCACAAAGCGGACCTTTTCCCATTTCTGTTCCAACTGCCCGATGGCGTGAACGTCCAGTTGTCCGTTCATGATCAGCACGCTGTAGCCCTTGTCTTTCGCAGCTTGGATATAACTGTACTGTTCGTCCTTGTTGGTCGTATAGAGGTATACCAGCGTTCCGTCCTTGTCGGTTTGGTTGTCCTTGATCAATGTCTTGTACTCCTCGAAGGTATAATATTTGTCATCGATATCCTTGAAGAGCGTGAACTTCGAAGCGCGGTCGAAGAATTTCTCATCCGTCAGCATGCCGTACTGGATGAAAAGTTTCAGATAGTCCCATTTCTCTTCAAACTGCTTGCGGTCGCTCTTGAAAATCTCCTCCAAGCGGTCGGCCACCTTCTTGGTGATATGGTTGGAGATCTTCTTCACATTCTGGTCGCTCTGCAAGTAGGAGCGGGATACGTTCAACGGAATGTCGGGCGAGTCGATAACACCATGGAGCAAGGTCAGGAACTCCGGCACAATACCCTCGACCGAGTCTGTCACAAACACCTGGTTGCAATAGAGCTGTATCTTGTTTCGGTGCAAATCGATGTTGCTCTTGATGCGCGGGAAATAGAGGATACCGGTCAGATGGAACGGATAGTCGACATTCAGATGGATCCAAAACAGCGGCTCTTCCGACATGGGGTAGAGGTCGCGGTAGAACTTCTTGTAGTCTTCATCCTTCAATTCCGACGGTTTGCGCACCCAAGCCGGCGTGACGTCGTTGACGATGTTGTCCTCTTCCGTATCGACATATTTCCCGTCTTTCCATTCCTGTTTCTTTCCGAAGGCGATGGCCACCGGCAAGAAGCGGCAATATTTTGTCAAAAGGCTCTGGATCTTCTGCTGTTGCAGGAACTCCTTGCTCTCGTCGTCGATATAAAGGATAATGTCCGTACCGCGATCGGCCTTTTCTGTCTCCTCGAGCGTGTAGGTCGGCGTGCCGTCGCAGCTCCATTTTACGGCAGGAGCCTCTTTATAGGACTTCGAGACGATCTCGACTTTCTTCGAAACCATGAAAGAAGAGTAGAAGCCCAATCCAAAATGGCCGATGATGGCCGCCGTGTCGTTCTTGTATTTCTCGACAAACTCTTCCGCACCTGAGAAGGCGATCTGGTTGATGTATTTGTCGATCTCCTCGGCCGTCATACCGATACCGCGGTCGGAGATGGTGAGGGTTCCGGCGCTCTCGTCCAGCTTGACGTGAACGGTCAGGTCGCCCAACTCGCCTTTGAATTCGCCCACCGACGAAAGCGTTTTCAGCTTTTGGGTGGCATCTACGGCATTCGAAACGATTTCACGCAAAAAAATCTCCTGGTCGCTGTATAAAAATTTCTTGATGATCGGAAAAATGTTCTCACTCGTTACTCCGATATTACCATTCTTGCTCATTGTCTTATTTCTTTTTTATTGTTTGCTGTTTTGTTCATGGTGTCCTTTTGAGGGCACACTTATGGTGCAGCAAATAGGATACCAAACCCTTTCTGCCGCCCGCTTTCTGCCATTCTTGCACGGCCGCATGAAATATTGTCATGCCTTTGGCCGCAAGTGGCAGAGGGGAGTTCGCGTTAGCGATGTCATTTCATGACAGCGAGTGTTGTTACTTTTGGCTTGGCCCAAAAGTAACCAACCGAAGGTCATTTAGCGAAGCGTAGAATAAAAGGCCAGGGCTACGCTTATGACCTACTCCGAACGCTACCTCGCTGTGCGCGTCGCAAGCCGTTCACTTGGGGTAGATTTTTTCTCGCCATGACAAAGGTCAAGCAAGC